>CACYBT010000140.1 GCA_902772715.1 uncultured Succinivibrio sp. | reverse complement strand
CTAAAATCTCGAAGAGACAGGCGGAAATTTTAAATGAGATGGTCGATACTGCGGGCTCATAACCCGTTTTTTAAGTATTTTGGTGAGCCATATGAATAAGGATCATATACTACCTTTTTTGCTAGGCACAGCCACAGGAGCCATCGGGCTTACTGTCCTGGCTCTCATGTCTGATGGGGATAATACTTTCACCCAAAAAGAGGAACAAAAATCTTCAGAAAAAAAGAACGTTCTTATAAAAAAACTTAACAGGCTGTTCTTTGCCTTAAGCGGTATGCAGGTCAAGGAGATGGCTCTTATCAGCAGCATCTCCACCCGCAATGTCGAAGATTTTGCCAATCCTCTTTTTGAACTGTACCGGCTTGAACAAGACAGGGTAGAGAATTATTTTTACTATCTTGATCACGTTGAGGAATTTGAAGATCTGCAGAAAAAAGCAATTTCACTATACTCAGCATATAGAGAAAACATTCGTGCGGCTAATCTTATGTTAAGTGAGAGGGGACAAAAACCCGTTAGTTTTTTAGGCATTAAGCCCAGCCTTATGACTTGCGATAGCGCATACAACAGCTGTGATGTCAGCAAGATTTGTCTTATGGGCGATGCGACCCTTAACTTTATTGATACCCTGATGAAGAAGGTCGACAAACTGGTGAGTTTACTCGATGATGATAGTATTTAGCCGTCAGGACTAAGGTTTCTTTCTGTAAATTTAAGATAAAGGATCAAAAATGAGTGGAATAAATATCAACCAGGCAGAGTTATCAAGCCAGTTTACCAAGGCTATAGAGAGTTTTTCAAAGTCTCTAAACAAGCCCTCCATTCTTCTTGCCGGGGCCACCGGCTGCGGTAAAAGCACCTTATGCAATCTTGTATTCAACAGGGAAATGTGTAAGGTCGGACAGGGCGCACCTGTGACTAAAGGCATCAACAAAGCCACCAATGATGACTGCGGGGTGATTGTCTATGACTCGGAAGGCTATGAACTTGGTGCTTCCTTTAGTAGTGATGACAGGGCTTCCGGTCAGCAAAACTACCATAAGACCATTTTTGATTTTATCGACAGTCAGGATTTAAAACATGAGCCTGTGGATGTGGTGTGGTACTGCATCAGTGCACCTTCTGCCCGGGTCACCGATGTCGATGTCACGGTGATTAAATCCTTTCTCGAGCGCAAAAAGCCCTGTGCCGTGGTGTTAACTCAGGTGGATGTAGCCTCAGAAGAGGACTGTCTTTCCTTAAAGAAGATAATAATGGAGAGATTAGGGGCGAATCTTCAGATCTTTGAGAGTACCACGGATAAGAGTATTGAACTTGAAAAGGGAATAGCCTCTTTGCATGCCTGGACTTTGGAGCAGTTAGATGAATCGCGCAAAGATGCCTTCATTTTTGCCTCCAATTTCGATCTTGAAGCCAAGAGGGAACTTTGTAAAAAGTATGTTCTGTATGGTGCCGCTGCCGCCGGTGCCGCGGCCTTAAATCCAATTCCGATGTCAGATGCCCTGATTATCACGCCGATTCAGATGGCTATGGTGGGCAAAATTGCCGCCACCTGGGAGCTCCTCTCTGTCTCCGATGCTGTCAAAGGTATTATTCTGCAGGTCGTGGTACAGAATGTCGGCAAGACTCTGGCAGGCAATCTTATCAAACTGATTCCAGGACTGGGTTCGTGGGTGGGTGGCGCCATTAATGCCACGGTAGCCGCCTCCATAACCTATGGTGTCGGTTATGCCTTCAATGAGGTCTGTGCCCGAGTGAAAAAATCCGCCATGGAAGGAAAGGTTACGGATATCTCCTCCTATTTTAACAGTGACTTTGTCAATTCCATTGAAAAGTACGTTAAGGAGTTCAGCAAAAAACATGACATTAATGATGTGATGAAGAACTTTAAAAACTAGTAAAACACGATAAAGGATAAGATGATGTCAGCGGATTTTAATACCAATGTACTTATTTTAGGCAAAACCGGTGCCGGCAAATCCACTCTTTTAAACTACCTTTACGGGCAGAATATGGTGATAGGCAAAGCCGGCAGTCCTGAGACCCTCAAGGGATTTCACAAACAGCAGCCTTTTACCTATAGAGGTCTTGCAATTACGGTATATGATTCCTGGGGACTTGAGGCTGACAAGACAGAAGAGTGGCGAGGTCTTTTACGTGAAGAATTAGAAAGAGTTGATGCTTTATCTGTCAGGGACTGGTTTCATACAGTCATCTACTGTCTTGATGCCAAAGCCTCACGGCTTGACGATTTTGAGAAAAGGGAAATCATTGAAAAACTCCTAGAGGGCGGAGTGCGTCTTATTTTTGCGTTAACCAAATGGGATCTCTGTTCTGTGGCGGAAAAAGAGGCCGCAATTGATCTTGTAACCAAGAATTATCCTAGTCTTGATTATGTGCCTATCTGTTCCATAAGCAAGAAACTGCGTAACGGTACGGTGACTAAACCGCAGGGTAGGGAAGATCTGTTTTGCGCCATGTGCCTTAATCTTAGAACCAATCTTGTGGCTAAAACCCACAGACTTGCCAGAGAAAAACTTAATGAGGCTCTAGAAAAGGCACAGAACAAGGTTTTGGAATACTATGATGAGGAGACAGGTCCTTTAGGCGTGTTTACCTATTATGATGATGAACTTTTGGATAAGATGCAAAAGAAGGCGCTTAAGGTTTATCCTAAAAAATCCTCCGAGGTAGCCGCCTATCTTAATGATAATTACGCAGAGATTAATGCTCTTTGTTCTCAAGTGATTGCAAGCTATACCGGTAAGACTATCGATATTGAAGAGTTTCAAAATATCATTGCAGGCGAAATCTTTCAAACCGGGATTGAGGCCTGGGACAATACCTGGGCTGAGGATTTTGCCACCATTATCACGACATTTTTGTCAGGGGGGCTTTTCCAGTTTGCCAAAAAAAGTCTTTATAAAGACAAGTTAAAAGCAGGTCTTAAAAAGATTTCCGAAAGACTGCAACAGCGTCTTCAGGAGTGGATTGATGATGAGGATAAGACTGAGAACAGGCTCAAGACGCTCTATCTTCAATATCTTAAGGACTAGAACACCGTGGCAGGAGCCACCCTTCCCTGAATTTTTTTTGCGTGAGAAGGGATACTTCTTATATGGTGTGGCAGGTTCTGCTTGCCTCTTCCATGGTAGATATGACTTGCGTTATGTTTATTTAACTCTTTTGGTTAAATTTCATTTTGGTTT
>CACYBT010000139.1 GCA_902772715.1 uncultured Succinivibrio sp. | reverse complement strand
TTTTTATTTTCGGGGATCTCCATGGCGAGGTGTTTGCCGGCTCTCCACGGGCTCAGACTACGCAGGGATTTGATGAGGCCATAGTCTATACGAGCGGCAAATTTGCTCCAACTCTTCTTGCTATTGCCGGCAACTATCAGACTGCTGAGGATATGGAGCAGAGTTTTTTGGCAAAGAATTTAGAGAATATGGACAGGGAAGTGCTGGTCTTTTTGCACGATGGTGTGCTCACTTACACTCATGCTAAAGACAGTGCTAAACTTAGAGCAGTTTTTAATCAGTAATTATCCTATAAAGGAAAAAGGAAATGACAGAAGCAAAAGTCGAAAATACCCAAAAAAACACCAGTGATAACGAGAAAAATGAGTCTTTGGATAAAACTTTAGAGAAACATCAGGACACAAAAGACGAGGCAGCCTTAAAAGAAAAAGAAGCCAAAAAAGATAAGGAAGAAAAAAAGGCTGAGAGTACTTTAAGCAAGGAGCCTTTTAAACATATTCACGTGATTGTGGTTACCTCAGGCAAAGGCGGTGTGGGTAAGACCACTTCTTCGGCTGCTATTGCCACGGGGCTTGCCAGAAAAGGACATAAGACCGCAGTTTTGGATTTTGATGTGGGACTGCGTAATCTTGACCTGATTATGGGCTGTGAGCGTCGTGTGGTATATGATTTTATCAACGTGATTCAGGATGATGCCAAGTTAAATCAGGCTTTAATCAAGGACAAGCATGTGGATAATCTTTTTGTGCTGCCAGCCTCCCAGACCAAGGATAAAGACGCCTTGACCGTTGAGGGCGTGGAGAAGGTGATGCGTGAACTTGATTCCATGAATTTTGAGTATGTAGTATGTGATTCTCCTGCCGGTATCGAGTCGGGAGCACTCATGGCTCTGTACTTTGCCGATGAGGCTATTGTTACCACCAACCCTGAAGTCTCCTCGGTACGTGACTCTGACAGAATTATCGGCCTTTTAAATGCCAAATCCCGCCGCAGTGAACTTGAAATGGAGCCAATTGCCGCTAAACTTCTTTTAACGCGCTATGTTCCAAGTAGGGTTAAACGCTCTGAAATGCTCTCGGTTGAGGATGTGCAGGAACTTCTGACAATTCCGCTTTTAGGAGTTATTCCTGAATCTGAGGATGTGCTCAAGGCTTCAAATTCTGGTAATCCTATTATCCTAAATGAAGACTCTGATGCCGGTAAGGCTTATGCCGATGCAGTGGAAAGACTATTAGGCACTGAAGTTCCTTTGCGCTTTACTACTGAGAAAAAAGGCCTCTTTTCCAAACTTTTCAAAAAATAGCGGAGGATTGAAGAATGTCGTTATTAAAGGCTATTTCTGATATCATCTTCAAGGATGGCAGTCAGTCATCAGCACAATCTGCCAAAGAACGTCTGCATCTGGTGCTCATCAATGACAGAGCCGGACGTGATGTTCCTGATTATCTGCCGAAGTTAAGACAGGAGATTTTGGAAGTTATCAAAAAGTATGTCAATATTGATGCCGATGAGGATGTCGAGTTCAATATTGCCAAAAAGGAGAATACTTCCATTATGGAACTCTCCGTGTCCTTAAAGAAAGAATAACCAAAAAGGTGAAAAGTGACTGCGGAACACTTGATTTTTGTCTACAAGAGTCAGCATAAGAGCGGGCGCTATCTTTATCTTAAAGAAAAGGATGTCTTTGCCTGTGTTCCCCAAGGACTGCTTGATGCTTTTGGGGTGCCGGTATTTGTAATGATGTTTGCCTCATCCAGGCATCAGAGTCTGCCGCATGTGAATAAGGATGAGCTAATGGAGGCTTTACGCACCAAGGGGTATTACCTGAGGATTGATTTAGAACCCTTAGAAGAGAATCTTATCAATGTGGAACGCCGTTTTCGCGGTCTTGAGCCGTTATCTAAAGAAGAGCTCGCAGAACTTTTCAAATAGTGGCATAGGTCGTAGGAATATTTTCCATTTTCATCTATAATCAAAATGTAGATTTGTTTTAATTGCTAAAAGGGAGATTACATGAGAATAGCTAAAACTCTGGTGTTGATAGCCTCCATGATGTTTTTGGGCGGAGTTTGCCATGCTAAAGCTTTAAAAGTGGGTATTGAAGGGACCTGTGTGCCTTTTGTCATCACCAAGGCAGAGTCTCAGTATGAAGGTTTTGATGTTGACTTGATTGAAAGTATTGCCAAAAAAGCCGGCTACGATGAGGTCACGTATGTGAATATGCCTTTTGATGCCCTGCTGCCTTCAGTTTTGACTGAACAGGTGGATGTGGCGATATCCGGAATTACCATAACCAAAGAACGCAATGAGATTGTGGATTTTGTGGGACCTTATTATGACGCCGGTCTTAATGCTCTCATGCCTATATCCCAGAAGGAAAAGATTAAGGATGTCGCCAATCTTGAAGGGCGGACTATATGCGTCAAACAGGGGACTACCTGTTCGGACTATGCCGGAACCATCAAAGATGTGAAGCTGCTGGGCTTTGAGTCTGAACAACAGAGTTTTAATGCTTTTTTGGATAACAAGTGCGAGGCTCTTATCTCCGATGATCCAATCATTTCCTACTTTCTGCACAATGAGAGCAAGGAAGAGCACTACAAACTTAAGGATAAATTAACCTTTGAGCAGTTTGGCATTATGGTTTCCAAACAGCATCCGGAGATTTATGAGAAAATCTCCACTGCCCTTAAGGATCTGATGGATGGTGATGGCTATAGCAAGATTTATCAGAAGTGGTTTGGCTAGTTTTGGGTTTATGAGATAAAAAAATTTATGGTAAAAACAATTCTTGTGACCGGCGGTGCCGGTTTTATCGGCTCTAATTTTGTTACTTATTTTTGTCAGAAATATCCTCAGTATAAAATCATTAACCTTGATAAGTTGACTTATGCCGGGGATCTTGGCAATGTCGTAGAATGTGAGGGCTTAGATAATTATGTCTTTGTAAAGGGTGATATTACCGATGAGGATTTAGTGGAAAAACTCTTTAGTGAGCATGATATCCGGGGAGTGATTCATTTTGCTGCCGAAAGTCATGTCGACAACTCGATTAAGGGGCCTCGGGTGTTTATGGAAACCAACCTCATGGGAACCTTTACCTTAATTGAGACGGCAAGGCGTCACTGGATGGAGGAGCCTTTTGTTTTCAAAAAAGGTTATGAGGATGCCAGATTTCATCATATCTCTACCGATGAGGTGTATGGTACCCTAGGGGAGAGCGGGTATTTTAAGGAGACAACACCCTATGCGCCTAACAGTCCCTATTCATCTTCTAAGGCCGGATCTGATTTTATCGTCCGAGCCTATCATCATACCTATGGTATGAATGTCACGACCTCAAACTGTTCAAATAACTATGGTCCTAAGCAGAATGCGGAAAAACTTATTCCGCTGACGATTAAACATGCTTTGGAACTTAAGCCTCTGCCGGTTTATGGCAAGGGACTAAATGTGCGTGACTGGCTGTATGTTTTAGACCACTGCAAGGCTATCGATCTGATTTATCATGAGGGCAAGTCAGGTGAAACCTATAATATCGGCGGGCATAATGAACGTAATAATATTACGATTGTGAATACCATCTGTGCTATTTTAGATGAGAAAAAACCTCGTGCTGATGGTAAAAGCTATAAAGAGCTCATTACCTTTGTCAAAGATAGAGCCGGACATGACTTAAGGTATGCCATTGATCCTGACAAGATTGTCAGTGAACTTAAATGGCAGCCTGAAGAGACTTTTGATACCGGCATCGTCAAGACTGTGGATTGGTATTTGAAAAAGTTCCTGTAACCATATGTAAGGAGGGGAGTCTCCCCTCAAATGTTTAGTGCTAACTTTTGCCTTGCTGTTTATGGTTTGGCGGTTATTCTGGTTTTACAAGATTACCAAGACTTTTAAGCATACAGTTTTTACCGCCAAAACTGATGCCGATGCCATATACCACCTGATAGCCATCTTCAATATAGGGGACGGCATATCTTTTATCAAGGATCTGGGATAAAGCCAGATCAGCACCTGCCATAAGTCCTTTAGGCGTATTTTGGGCTTTTTTAAACTCCAGCACTACCACCGTCTTAGTTGATTTTTTAAGGACCACATCAGGATAGCCATCGCCACTTTCGGTCTCATCCACACATACTATATCACGTGCAGCACTGGCAAAGCCTAACACACTGGTCATAAAACCATGATAGTAGAATTCACTTGCGGTGTTTCTGACACTTAAAAACTGTTTTAGCATGTCAGATAGAAGGGGCTCTGCCTCCTCAACCTTGTTCTCCATGAGTAAATCTACAAAATTTAGGGTCTGTTTGAACCAGTAAGGATTATCCCTGCCAAAAAGAAGTTTCTGTTTTGCCTTAAAGCATTCGTAAACTTCACGGTTAGGTATTCTTATCTTGA
>CACYBT010000138.1 GCA_902772715.1 uncultured Succinivibrio sp. | reverse complement strand
TAAGTTATTGCGTCATTATTTAATTCGTTTACTATAACTACTAAAGCCTGCCTTCTATTCTCCATAATGGAAATATTTGAAAAAAACTTAAGCGAAAATTCAAACAATATGTATAACTAAATTGTTAAAGAACATGGTTTGACGTTTTAATCAATCAAAAATTAAAAATGTGAGCAGACAGGTATTCTGATCTGTTTACCGTAAATTATTATCTTGTTAATATATTTTTTCATGCCAATTACTTTAAAAAAAACAATTTTTAGTTTTCAGCATGTTCTCCATTGACCTCTAGAAAAATTGCTTAAGGTTCTGGGCATGATTATCTTATAATACAGTTTTGGCTTCTATTCCTTTTTATCCTATTATTATCCATTTTCCTGTTTTGTTTCCACCTTGACGTTCAATAATTTTCTTTTCTTTCAATGAGGATAATATTTTTCTTATATATCCATTTGAGTATCCGCTTATAGTAACTAATTCATTTATCGTGATACTTGAATTTTGTCTTATATAATCGATAACATGTTTTTCTGCTTTGCTAATACAGGATTTATTGTTACTGTCTGCTCCGATTAAATTAGTTTTCTCATAATTAAACGGAATAGTAACATTAACAAAATTCTCCATAATATCAAAAGCTTGCTTTCCATAATTGCTTATTATTAGTGGAATTCCATGTCCTGTTTGCTCCACATAGCCCAATTGGCCAAATATTTTTTGAAGTTTTGAGTTTACAGGTTTACTTATTCCTTTGTAGAACTCTTCTCTGTTTAAATCTACTGGCAAGCCACCTGTAGATATGATTTCAATCCTGTTGGAAAAAATATAAACTGCCGGAGGATTTCCTTTGTCCCATTTCGTATGTATACATGCGTTCTGCCATGCTTCTTTAAAGCTGGCCATATCAAAAAGATTTTCTTCTGTTCTTCTATGATTGCCCATTGTAACCAGCGTTTCATTAATGGATTCGACGTAATTTAATACTTTATCAACAGCTGTAACTAGACAAGTTCCTCCATACTCATTTCTCTTTATAAGGTTTGTTTTATCTTTTCCTGCAAATGTTACAACTTTTATCGAAATATCGTTTTCGTCTGCCAGCAAGAAAGCCATCAAGTTATATTTTCCGTCGTTGTTTTTTAATCCTGTATTTGCTTCAAAATTTGTCTGGTCGACGGTTAATCCAGATGTTACAAATGCAATTTTCAGCTTATTAAATGTGAGAGTCTGAATCGGAGAAGGGATCAAAGTCAAAATATCCGATGAGGATTGTCTGTCCATTAGCTCTTTAAGGGCGGTTGGACTCAATTCTCTATCTTCATCTGCTGATCTCATATAATAACGTCCATATGCTGAATATGGTTTCTCTGAGCCTCGTACCTCGATTTTGATTACATTTTTATCATCAATCAATTCATGCTCTATAGTGGGTATAACTTGAGGCTTGAGGAAAGTTGCGATTGCCTGAGATATTTCTCTAAGTGTTCTGTCTCCCATTTGCTGTCCAACAACATCACCGTTATCCTTAACTCCAAAATAAAGAACTCCATAACCATTTTTGTTAAGCATAGAAGACAATGAGGTTATTCCTTCTCGCAGCTCTCCTGTTGTTTTCTTGAATTCAATTTTTTCTGTTTCCACTCCAAGATTCATAGCGTTATGTCTCCTAAATATTCTGTTATTTTTTTGAGAGCATTGTGATTATCACGTATTATAGCCAATTCTTTTTTTTATTTGCTACTTTATTTGCTACTTTATTTGCTACTTTATTTGCTACTTTTTGTTTTGCGTGAGTTTACCTTGGCTTGATGTCGTTTATTTTTTTTCTGCGGGTGTGCGGGGGGTATCTTGCAGAAACCAAGATCGTGAAATAAACGATTTCAATCAGTCACTCAGGAACTTTAGAGAGCGCTTGGATAATCACGATAAAACGGTTGATGATGCTTCTGAAATGAAATTCTTTATAAGGTCCGAAGGGAGTATAGGTGATAACCTCTAGTTGAAAATACCGCTGTGACACAGCCTATTAGAGATAACTATGGATTTTTTAGCTCTGTTTCAACTTACGAAACTAACGCATTCGATGCCTTTAACGAATACCCTAATAGAG
>CACYBT010000137.1 GCA_902772715.1 uncultured Succinivibrio sp. | reverse complement strand
TGCTCCTTTATTAGTAAAATTACTCATGAAAGAGGGAATAATTGTTGATACTGCCCTCACAGCACCGTATGGTTATGCATACGTTTTAGTTAATTCTATAATTTAACTATTCACACTCTTATAGCAAAGTATCTGAGATTTAAGTAACTTTCCCTCAAGATTGTAGAGTGCCACACTAACCTCATCAACAAAGGCAAAACCAGGGGCACTACCATTTTTAGGCAGTGTTATAGAACCGGGATTAATATTGATAACCCCGCCTGCGCACTCAAAAATACCACTTACATGTGTATGCCCACTTAAAATGATATCACCGTCACTAAGTCCCATTTTTACAATATCCTTTTCCTGTAAAGGATCATACAGATGCCCGTGAGTCAGGAAAATTTTCGCAAGTCCTTTATCTTTCTTCTGATATAAAATAGCGTACGGTGCATTGCATGGAAAATCAAACACCATACTGTCCACTTCACTGTCACAGTTTCCCCGTACTGCGATAATACGGTTAGAATAGGAATTAAGCAGTGTTGCAACTTGTGGTGGTTCATAGGTTGAAGGCAAACGATTGCGCGGACCATGATTAAGTAAATCTCCAAGCAACACCAGCACATCTGCATGCATTTTAGAAAAAAACTGCAATGCAGCCTTTGTCTGTTCAAAACCTCCATGCAGATCAGAAAGGACAAGATAACGCATACACTCCTCCAATCTTAAAAGATGTTAAATAAGCCGTAGTTAGATTCCTACCGCAATAACTCCAAGTCCGTCATAACGCTGTCTATGAAAAATCTTGATGCATAAATCTTGTAAAAAGTGGTCTTACTCGCTTTTATCAAGAAGACTCCTAAGTTCATTAGCACATTTTTTTAGTCCTTCATTGGTAGGGAGCTGTCCTGTGATCAGCATCGACAGATTATGATTAAAAATATCCCAAACATACTTCATGGCAGGAATCGAAGGCATCAACTCTGAACACCTTATTTGGGCAAAAATGGCCTTGACTAACTCAATATTCTTCACACTGTCATGATTTAGAACCTCAATAATAGGAGGTATCTCATAGGTGATTTCAAAACGCTCAATCGCAAATTGATCACGGTTTATAAAACGCAGAAATTTCTCTGCCAACTCATGATTCTTAGCCCACGTGGAAATTACATAGGCTTTAACGCCAATAAATGAATGCATGGGGTTACTGTTGGGCAGCAGGGGCAGTGGAGCCACACCTACATCAAATGCAGTCTGACTAAAATATTTGTCCGCAAGCCACGGGCCCCCAATAACAGCCACAGTCTGCCCTTCAAGAAAATATTTATCCATCGCCTCTAGTCGAGAAGAACGGGTACCAATGAGAAAATCGTTAGGTATGTTATGAGTACGGTAAATCCTTTTTAAATATTCAAAAGCATTCAGACTTGCCTCATTATTAAGGCCAAAATCTTTTACATCATAATTCCCCATAATATCTTTGCCAAAGATATAACCGCCATAACCTTTGATGATGCCGTAACTGTAATATAACTGATCCCATATACTCAGTAAGCCGTATTTAGGAATATTATTTTTACTTGGATCAAAATTCTTGAAATAGTCATCAAGAAAGATATATGGCTCTTTAAGATATGTCTTGTTGTAATATAGGCATAAAGTCTCAACAGCCTTTGGCATACCATAGTAGTCATTATTGAAGAAAAAAGAATCAGTGGCCTCTTTAAGGTAACGGTTATCTTCTTTTTCCATGAATTCTAAAGGAGCAATGAGTCCGTAGGCCAAAGCCGAGCCAAAACGATCTGATGGCAGTAAAAAAATATCCGGTCCATTACCTGTGGGTCCGGCAATTCTTATTTTGTCTGAATGACCCACATAGGGACTCTCCTCAACAATAACCTTACAGTCATACTCTTTTTCAAATTCTGCTATAGCATGTTTGATACCAATACTCTTGTCCTTGTCCTCCCATATGTGTAACTCTTCAATTCCAAAACTAAAGGAACTGTAAAACACCACCAGCGATAACACTGTACATTCAATAAATCTTTTCATGCTTACCATCCCACACCTAATTATCCACCGGTGCAAAAGTACAAACTATATTGTTCTCAACAAAGCATTCACATGACAGCACAAATACTCCTCATAATTCATATATAATAACTGTTATGGGAGACAACTTGACTTTATATTTGAAAACAATTGCGATCCAGTAAGCAAATTAGAAAATATTTATAAAAAAAAGCTATCTAAAACAGATTTTGGGACAAAACCAATGACCGACATAAATATGCGTAACAGACAAAATAACATTTCTCTCTCTGTAATTATTCTTGCCCGCAACGAGGCACTCAATATTGTAGACTGCATTAGCAGCGCCTCCTTTGCCGATGAAATTTTAGTCATTGAAAACAACTCGACAGATAAAACTGTAGAATTGGCCACTGCACACGGAGCTAAAGTTATTAAGCGCAATTTAGATGGTGATTACTCTGCACAACGCAATTTCGCTATTGACATGGCACAAAATGACTGGATTTTTATGTTGGATGCTGACGAACGTATTACCCCTTTGTTAAAAGAAGAAATCATTGAGGCGGTAACAAAGAATGAAAACCGCTGCTATCAGGTTTCACGTGAAAATCATTTTGTGGACGGCAAAGTGTTACATGGAGATTTAAGACCAGACCATGTAGAAAGACTTTTCAAAAAGGGATACGCTCATTACGAGGGACTCATTCACGAACGTCTGCACACCACATCTGAAATAGTACGACTTAGGGGACGGCTTATCCATTTTCCCTACCGTTCCTGGGAAATTCATCTTCAAAAAATCAATACCTATTCCTCCATGGTGGCAGAGAAATATCATAAAAATGGGAAAAAATGCTCTTTTTGCGTGGATATCCTTATTAAACCATTGTGGGCATTTTTTAAGGTCTACTTTATTCATAGAGGTTTTTTAGACGGTAAATTGGGACTGGAATTCTGTATTCTGCATTACTTTTACACTATAGAAAAATACCTAAAGCTTGATAGTCTCAACCGGAAAAATGGTAGAATATAGCCACGCAAAGAAACTACAAAAAATATATTCAATGTCCACTTCATAGCAAGGAGAAATCAGCAGTTATGATCAAATTTTTGGATTTAGAAAAAATCAATAACCGTTTCAGAAGTGAAATCGATGACAGAATCAAAACGGTTCTTGATAAAGGTTGGTATCTGCAGGGAAGTGAAAACGAAACTTTTACCAAACATTTTGCTGATTTTTGCGGCACACGTTACTGTGTGGGTGTTGCCAATGGCCTTGACGCACTGTGCCTGCTTATCAAAGCATCAGGCTTTGGACCTGGGGATGAGATCATTGTACCATCCAATACCTACATAGCTACAATTCTCTCAATTTCCTACAATGGCTGTACGCCAGTGCTTGTAGAACCGGATATGAACACCTACAACATCGATGTCAATAAGATTGAAGAAAAAATAACCGCTAAAACCAAGGCGATTCTAGTAGTACATTTGTATGGTCAGGCCGTGCAAATGAACAAGGTCAAAGCACTTGCAGAAAAATATCATTTGAAGGTTTTTGAAGACTGCGCACAGGCCCATGGTGCTCTATATGAAAATACCCGGGTCGGCAATCTCTCTGATGGAGGAGCCTTCTCATTTTATCCTGGCAAAAATTTGGGATGTTTTGGGGATGGCGGTGCAGTTGTCACAAATGATGAGGATCTGTACAAAAAAGTGAAGGCTATGGCTAACTACGGTTCCGATTTTAAATATCATTTTATCTACAAAGGGATCAACAGCCGTTTAGATGAACTGCATGCTGCAGTTTTAGATGTAAAACTAAGGTATCTCGATGAGGATAACGCCAAACGACGCAACATCGCTGATTACTATCGAGCCAACATCAACAATGAGGAACTTATTCTGCCCAAAACCTATGCTCCGCTCGCTCATGTCTATCATGTTTTTGCTATAAGAACTAAAAAGCGTGATGCCCTTGTTGAGTATTTAAAACACAAAGAAATTCAGACTCTCATTCATTATCCTATACCTCCTCACAAACAAGAGGCTTACCGCGAGTGGAATGAATTATCTTATCCTTTGAGTGAAGAAATCCATAACACTATTTTATCTATTCCCATGTCACCGGTTTTAACTGACGCTGAAGTGGAATACATAGTTACAGCCTTAAATAATTTTCATTCCTAGACAAAAACTGTAATACGCCCTTTTAGATTATTTGTTAAAATTCATATAAAATTTGATTTGGAGTTTGCAATTTAACAGTACTGCATACAGAACTCTAAGTTTCTAAACTTCATTTAAGATATTAGCAAAGAGGAGCAAACGAATAATCTTTTATCAGTCAAAGATTATTTCGTGAACATAATTTATGAGCCAAAAAGAACTTTTTAGAAAAATGACCTTCCCTGAATTAGGAGATGAGAGAGGAAATCTTGTGGTAGTTGAAGGTGCCATTGATATTCCTTTTGAAATCAAAAGAGCATTTTTTATCTACGGTTCTGATGCAACTGTAGTGCGTGGCTGTCATGCTAACCGCATCAGCGAATTTGTACTCATCAATGTTTCTGGCACCTCAAAGGTTATGATAACGGACGGCACCTCAAAAGAGATAGTATCCCTCACAAGACCTCGCGACGGAGTATATATTCCTAAAATGATGTGGAAGGAAATGTATGAATTTTCAAAAGATGCTGTTCTTATGGTACTTGCCAGCACTCATTATGATGGTAGCGAGTATATTCGTGATTACAACGCATATTTAAACGAAATGAAGCAACAGAATTAACATTCTTCAGTACATATATCATGAAAATTGCAATTCTTGAGACAGTCGTACCTACCGGGCACGAGGTTGAATATGACCGCGGTCTTGTTCAGGAACTTTTGGATACAGGACATGATCCAGTTTTTTTTGTACCACAAAATTACCCTTTTAAAGCCGACTACGGCATTAACGTCGAATACCTAAAAGGAGGTGAAGCCATCTCCTATCGTAAAGCAGGATTCATCAAGAAAACCGTTTTAAGCATAACCCGTGAGTTAAGACGGCGACGCTGGTTTAGTCATGCTAAGGACATGGCAGAAAGCAAAAATTACGATCTCATCGTTATTCCTACTGCTACGCCACGCTATCTTAAGGCTTTATTAGGAAGCAGACTGTGCTATTCGAAAGTTCCTGTGATTGTAAATATGCAGGTATTCTCATTTGAAAAGAAAGGACGACTTGAACAGTTTTTGGCTCTAGCAAAAAAACTAGAGAAATATCCTAACGTGCATATAACTATCACGAGTCCAAATCATGCCCTTTCTAATCTGCCTAATGTATCTTATCTTGATCCTCCCTTTTACGTTCCAAGTCTCATAAAACCAAAAGGGCCTTATGATGGCCATGAGCCATTAATCATTGGTCTTTACGGATTTTACAGGCACGATCTTAATACCCGTCTTTTGTTTAAGATCCTGGCAACCTCTTCATTTACGACGCCTATAAAACTCATCATGCAGACAGTTACCAATAATGCTCAGGATGAGAAGTCATGCCGTGAAATTGTTGAAATGTATAAGGATAACCCGCGCTTTACCTTTACCAGCGCCTATCTTTCCGATGCTACCTGGCAGAAGGCTTTGGATGATACCGATATCATCATTGCTCCTTATGCTTCAATGCAGTATATATACACTTATTCAGCCATGTGCTTCAATGCGCTGGGTTTTGAAAAACCGGTAATTATTTCCCCTACTGTCAATCCTGAGGTACTAAAAGAATACAATGTAGGAATTAGCCTCGATTTTGATGATGAGGAACGTCTGAAAAAAAGGATTGAAAAATTCATCAACACTTTTCAGGAGCAGTATCCAAACTACCTCAATGAAATTCACCGTGCTCACGAACGCTACAGTTTTAAAAAAGTTGTGCAGGGTATGTTAAACTTTGCCCAAAAAAACACAAGCCCATAATATGATAAACACTTTGCAGTAATAGTGATTCCAACATTGATTGTCACTTCATGAGCAAGAGATTATTTACCGCAAAAGCTGCAAAATTAAGACTAACTCAAAAAAAAGGACTGTGCAATTATCTCACAGTCCTTCCAAAACACACAAAGCGTTGAATTACTTCTTATCAGCCTTGACTGATCCCTCAGCAATCTGATTCATTAACTTGTTCTTATGGCTGTTGACTAAAGCCTGCATTACGATAAACAGGCAAAGCAGAAGACCAACCACAATCTTTGTCCACCAGGCAGATAACGTACCCTGGAAGGAAATAATGGTTAGAATAGTACCCTGAATCATTACACCTAAAAGAGTTCCTGGCATAAAGCCGACACCACCCATCAGCTGTGTTCCACCAATAACTGATGAAGCAATGGCATCCATTTCCATACCAAGTCCATGCAGTGTATAGCCTGAGAGCATAATCCATGAATAACAGATACCACCTAAAGCAGCACAGAAACCTGAAATAATATACACACGAACACGAATGGAGTCCGTCTTAAGACCCATGAGACGGGCAGACTGCTCATTACCACCGATAGCATATACACCACGACCAAATGAAGTATAACGCAGAATCAGAGTAGCGATGACCACCATACTCAAAGCAATAACAGAACCTAAAGACAGGAAATACTCACCAAACTCAAAGGAGTAGAAAGCAAGTTCAGAATATGCATCATTGCTGATAGGTACCGAATCACGAGACAAAATGGCAGTAAAACCACGACACAGGAACATGGTACCCAAAGTCACAATGAAAGGCTGCAGTCTAAAATAAGTAATGAGCAGACCATTCACCAGACCTACCACAATACCAATTAAGAGCACGATAGCCATGCAGACATATGGACTTATGCTGGTATCTCTCATCAGTACAGCCAGTGTCATACATGACAAGGAAACGACCGCACCCACACTCAAATCAATACCACCGAAACCGGAGAGAATAGTGAAAGTGATACCTACAGTCACGATAATGAGCGGGGCATTATCAATAAAGAGGTTTAAAAACACCTGCAGACTGAAGAAACTATCAAACATAACAGATCCGATACCAAACAGTATCAGAAACAATGCACCTGTTACATAGAATGGAAAATTCTGAGATGCAACCAAATTTGAGAAAAATTTGCTATGCATTTGATGCCTCCTTTGAACCACCATTATTCTGATGCTTTAACTTATAATTACGATACATTTCCTTGAATTTCTCTGACTGGAACACAATAATCATAAGAATTACAACAGCCTTGACTGCTGGCAGACGATCAGAGGACACACCAATGGCGTACATGGTTGTAGTCAGTGTCTGAATGGTAATGGCACCGATAATTGTTCCACCTATATAATAACGGCCACCGACCATCAGCGTACCACCAAGGGTGACAGCCAAAATCGCATCCATTTCCATATTGAGACCAGCATTATTGGCATCGGCTGCACGGATTAAAGACCCCTCAATAAGACCTGCGGTACCAGCACAGAAGCCGGAGAAGATATACACGGCAAAGAGTACTGCTGTAACCTTAATTCCGGCATAACGGGCGGCATTAGCATTAATACCTACAGACTGAATCATAAGACCAATGGAGGTTTTCTTATCTAAAAACAACACCAAACAGATCATAAGCAGTGCGATGATCATGGCAGTTGGCAGAGCAATGCCTGGAATATTACCACCGATGTAAGCAAAAGGTTTGTAATAGACAGTAATAATCTGACCATCAGTCATCAGCTGGGCAATACCACGACCGGCTGTCATCAGAATCAGAGTTGCCACCATGGCCTGAATTTTAAACTTGGCAACGAGTGTACCATTCCAAATTCCAGCAAGAACACCCACACATAACGAGGCAATAATTGCGATAAAGAAAGGATGATGAGGAACACCGGATATATCACCACCCAGCATCACACAACAAGTAGCCGAAGAGATTGCTACCACAGCACCGACAGAAATATCAATACCACCTGTTGCAATCACAAAGGTCATACCCAAAGCGAGAATGATAAGCGACGAAGCACGATAGAGAATATCAATAGGACGACCGTAAAGATTACCATTGTCCATAACCTCAATCTTGAAAAAATCATTCACGAAAAAGGCATTAAAGAGAAGGAGTATAACTAGCGCAACCAGCGGTAAGGCTAGCGAACTCGAGGTAAATTTTTTAACAAGATTTTCCATGATAGTCTCCTGCAATAGCCTGCATAATATGTGCAGTGGAAATCTCATCTCCGTTTAATTCAGTGATTTTTTCGTGATCACGAATAACCATGACGCGGGAACAGGTGCGTACCATTTCCCCCATTTCACCCGAAATAAAGATCACAGCCATACCTTTTTCTTTGGCTAAACTTACAGCTAATGCCTCAATCTCCGATTTGGTACCTACGTCAATACCACGGGTAGGTTCATCTAAGATAAGTAAATTTGGCTCGGTAGCCAGCCATCTTGCAATAATCACCTTCTGCTGATTACCGCCTGAAAGGTTTTTGATTAACTGCTCACGGTCTGAAACCTTAATACGCAGAAGATCAATATAATAGTCAGCAAGTTTATTCTGTCTGCTGCGAGGCATATGTTTGAACATCCCGTTTTTAGCCTGCATAGCCAGAATGATATTCTCTCGTACACTAAGATCGCCTATGATTCCCTGCACTTTTCTGTCCTCAGGGCAGAACGCAATACGATTCTTCATCATATCCATAGGGGTCTTTACTGAAACTGAAGTACCATGAATATAAATATTGCCACTGGTTTTTAACAACGTACCAAAGAGAGTCTCGGCAATTTCCGAGCGTCCTGAACCTAAAAGTCCAGCAAAACCGACCACTTCACCTGATTTAATATCCATGGTTAAGTCTTTTACCTTACCAGGAACAGTTACATGCTCAGTCTCAAGGAAAATATTGTCGCGAGGGATGGATTTATCCACATTTGACTCTATTTCACCTTCCTTAACTTCCTTGCCCATCATTTTGGAGACAAGTTCAATACGAGGCAGATTCTTAATTTCGTACTCGCCTACATAAGTACCGTCACGCAATACTGTAATACGATCGCAAATAGTATAAATCTGCTCTAAGAAGTGGGAAATGAAAATAATGGAAATACCCTGTGACTTTAGATTACGCATAATCTTGAAAAGGCGTTCAGTTTCCTTATCGGATAGCGAGGAAGTTGGTTCGTCAAGGATCAGTACCTTACACTTGGTATCAATAGCACGTGCAATAGCAATCATCTGTTGCATTGCCACAGGATAGAAATTTAGTTCCTTGGTAACATCAATATCGATGCCAAGTTCACGAAATAGCAAATCAGAGGCGTTCTTCTGCATGGTATGCCAGTCAATACGACCCAAAGCACCACGAGGTTCACGTCCAATATAAATATTTTCTGCAACTGAAAGGTTGGCACAAAGGTTTACTTCCTGATAAACAGTAGAAATACCCATTTCCTGACTAGCCAACGGCGTTGTTGGTTCGATTTTCTGACCATCAAATGTGATTTCACCGTTTGTCTTATGATAAACACCAGTCAGAACCTTAACCAACGTTGACTTACCAGCACCATTTTCTCCCATTAGGGAAATAATCTCACCTTTTTTTAGGTTGAAAGTTACATCCTTAAGAGCCTTTACTCCAGGGAAGAACATGTCGATATGTCTCATCTGCAAAATGTAATCATCTTTTTCCGAGGCCATACATAGCCCTCCTTAATGCAGGTGTTCTTCTTGAATGTGTGAAAAAATAAGTTCTATAGAGAAAGGGATGCACTATGGCACCCCTTTTGGTTGTTTACTATAAAATTAGTATTTACGTGATGGGAAGACTTCAGCAGCCTGATCAGCAGTATAGACGCCTTCTTCTACAAATACACTCTTAGGTACGGATTCACCCTTAAGAACTTTCTCTGCAGTCTGGAAGAAAAGTTCACCCTGTAATGGGTTACATTCAACAGTAGCATTAGCCTTACCGTCAATCATAGCCTGGAAGATACCTTTCACACCGTCAACAGAAACAATGATAATGTCCTTGGATGGTTTTAGACCTGCAGCCTCAATAGCCTGAATAGCACCTAAAGCCATATCATCATTCATGGCAAACAGAATATCAATGTTGTCACGATCTGACTTTAAGAAGGATTCCATAACTTCCTGACCTTTCTGACGGGTGAAATCACCAGTCTGTGAAGCAAGAATATTGAACTTCTTGGCACCATCTGGGTCATCCTTTAAGGCATCATTGAAGCCATTACCACGACCGGTAGTTGCTGAAGCACCAACGGTACCTTCTAGTATAACGATATTCAGTTTATCGCCACCATTACGTGGTTTTACATTGTTAGCCTTTACATACTCATCAATCCACTTGTAAACTTTCTGACCTTCAGCATAGGAATCAGTACCGATTTTAGCAACATATAGGGATGGATCCTGAACACTTAAATCACGATCAACAATCAGAACTGGAATTTTTGCTCTCTTGGCTTCACGCAGAATATTATCCCAACCGGTAGCAACGATAGGCACCAAACCAATCAGATCAACCTTCTGAGCAATGAAAGTACGAATAGCCTTAATCTGATTCTCCTGTTTCTGCTGAGCATCAGAGAATTTCAGATCAACATTATGAGCCTTGGCAGCCTCTTTAACATCATTGGTGTTAGCAGTACGCCACTCGGATTCTGCACCAATCTGAGAGAAACCGATGGTTAATTGTTTAGCCTGTGCGGAAGTTGCAATAACAGCAGCAATAGAAGCAGCGAGGACAGCTTTAACTAATTTCATATAATCTCCTATAGATAGAAAAGTTAGACTGAAAGATCTTTTGCTCTGCAACATGTTTTTCAACATGAACCAAAGTGTTCTATGCATCTCTAGGTCTTTCTGATTTTCATTGTAAGCTAATGTAAAAAAGTTGCGAAACGCAACTTAACTAAAACGTGATAGACCTAGATATTTTTTTAAGATTTTCTTAAAAAAATTAGATATAGCTCAAAAATTTGTAAACCTTTACGGCAATATCAAAAAATTGTTCAAAACTAGTTTTATTACAATAAGTTCTTTATTATCAAGTGGTTGGTTTTATAACTGACTGATTAATCATAAATTCCGATGGTTAAAAGCAAGTGTCGTTGCAAACGATTGCGAGTTTTATAATTTCACATTAATGTCTCTTTTAAGGGATTTTATGATTCAATTCGTCAAATGAAAACAAAAAACCACTTTGCCGTAAACGCATGGGACTGATGATGTGATTAACCCTAAGCAGCGCCCCTCTTCTGTCAAAATGTAAGATGAAACGCGGCACGTAAAAAGTAAAAAAAGACTGTTTCTGACAAAGTTCTAGCAGTTCATTTAAACGAAGCGCCAATGGTGAAACCATATTCACCACTCCTGTTAAGTGATTTTCTATAACATGCTTTACAGCATTTACAGCGTCTCCAATGAGTATATGCGGCACAAAATTATCTCCAGGCAAAAAACGAAATTTTGGCAACCTAGATAAAATTTCCATAATGCCACCTTCTTCCCCCACCACAACACCAAAACGCAGTAAGGCATATTTACAGCCAAGCATTGCTGCACTGCTGGCTGTTGCTTGTTCAATATTAATAACAAGCGAAGCATAGATGTTTTTTTCTGTCTTAGCATCTTCACTTAGGCCAAAGTCTTCTGATTGTTGCCTCCTAATTATGTTCGTCTCTTTGTTATCCTTGCTACTAGCAAAACTTTCAGCAAGAAGTTTCTCATATCCACCGTTGATATAGATCCCAGTTGCGCTAGCCCCAATGAGCATAAGAGGAGGCCTTTTTTCGTAGGCTTTAACTATAAGTTCGAGCATCTCAAGTCTTGATGAAAGTATAGCCTTCAGTCTCTTTCTTGTAAGAAAGGATTTGGCAATGGATTCTCCGGCCAGATTGACTACAATTTCACAGTCCGGAAGTGGTTCATTGGCACAGACAAGAGCTACTCGCTCATCTTTTAACAGAGGATGCGAGGAAAGAACCTTTAACGCGCTCTGACGGGACTGATGAGAATAGATATAGACAGTGTAACCGTTTTTTACAAGATGCAAATAAAGATTCGAACCTATAAAGCCTAGTCCACCTGTTATGAGAACCTGCATAAATACCTCAGAGCAAAATTAACAGAGAATCGGGTAGGGAGAAAGTCTCCCTCCACACCACCTTACATACGGTTTTCGTATCACGGCGGTTCCTATTGATACTGTATGTTGCTCCTCTCTTGTAGTTAGTATGCTCGGCTCCTTTAGATAATACTTTCGTTACGTCTATCCTCTTAACTTAAAGGTTACCTTTGTTTTATGCCGTACATACGCATACTAGCGACTTGATTAGATATACAACCAATAGATTTGGCACTTCACCGTTCTTCTCGTTCGACTGCTGTGGCCCGGGCTCACTTCTGATAGTTCGTTGTTACTAAGATCAGAACATCCTATCAGACCTTCTTAGGTAAGTGCACAGGCCTCCTATCCCTGAACCTCTGCATTTACTTGATGTGCTACAGTTTAGATCAGGCATCATCTTCTTTTAAGACTTACCTTAATCACATCCTGCCTAATAAGCAGTTTCTGTGCATAAGATCTAGCGGTTTCCTTCAGCCCACACCTTCCGATGTAAACTTTGCCGTTCGCTTTAGTCTTGCCCTGAACTTGACGACTTAGGGACTTTAACCTATTAGACTGCACACATGTTGAGCGCACTAAAAAACCGGATACAAAGATCCGGTTCTCATGATTTAAGATTAAATTACTTTTTCATGCCTGCCTGAATTGCGGTAACGGCAATAGTATAGATAATATCATCAACTAAAGCACCACGGGACAAATCATTTACAGGTTTCTTCATGCCCTGTAACATAGGTCCGATGGATACCAAGTTGGCAGAACGCTGTACAGCCTTATAGACAGTGTTACCGGTTGACAGGTTAGGGAAGATAAAGACAGTGGCCTTACCGGCAACCTGAGAACCAGGAGCCTTCTGAGCAGCAACTTCTGGACGTACGGCAGCATCATACTGCAGAGGGCCATCAACCATAATATCAGGACGCTTCTGACGAACCAGTTCAGTAGCCTCACGCATCATATCAGCGTCAGCTCCCTTACCGGAATTGATGGTTGAATAGGTAACCATGGCCACACGAGGCTCAATACCAAAGGCTTTGGCAGTGTCTGCAGACTGAATAGCAATTTCGGAAATTTCTTCGGCAGTTGGATTGATGTTCAGTGCACAGTCACCATAAATATAAACCTGCTCAGGCATCAGCATAAAGAAAATTGCAGAAACCAGTTTGGCATCAGGAGCTGTCTTAATGATCTGCAGTGGAGGTCGGATGGTATTGGCGGTGGTGTGAATAGCACCAGAAACTAGACCATCAATCTCATTGTTCTCGATCATCATAGTGGCCAAGAACACGTTATCCTGTAACAGTTCCTTGGCTTTCTCTTCAGTAACTCCCTTGGCTTTGCGCAACTCAACCAGACGAGCCACATACTTGTCACGCAGACTCTCAGGATCAACAAATTCAACCTGATCGTTAAGTGTAACCCCCTGCTCTTTGGCTATAGCAAGGATCTTATCCTTATTGCCATACAGTACGGGGATTGCAATACCCTGCTCGGCCACCTTGGCGGCAGCACAGATAGTACGTGGTTCTTCACCCTCAGGCAGAGCCACTTTCTTGTGTGCAGCTATCGCAAGAGCGGTTAACTTGCGACGGAAAGCAGCAGGACTCATAAGAGGGAAGGCTTTAACTTCAATTCCCTTGATGACATTGACAATCTTGTCATCAAAATCCTTAACAGCATTCTCCTCAATATATGCACGCTGAGCATCATCACGCAATTCAGCAGTCATAGAGGCCAAGGCTGAGGCCACAGACCACTGGGTCTTATCTGTAGCAATAACGGTAGCATCACCACAGTTAGCTTCTGCGCCATCGGTCACAATCACGACCTTAGCCTCAGTTTTCTGAGGAGCATTGGCAGTTACGAGAACACATTTATCGTTGGCACTTTCATTGCTTAAGGCCACCTTGAAGGCTCTCACGTTTTCATCACCAGATACAATTTTGCCCTCAATTAGCTCACATAAATCAACAGCACGTGGAGCATAATACTGCATATCATAATTGACAGTTGCTAGAAAATCTGTAAGAGCTGGCTCTTTAGCCTCACAACACTCGCCATTGCTCTGACAGTGCCCGCAGCCTGACAAAAGTAATTTCTTTGCACCAGAAGCATCTTTTGGAGCCTCATTGTTGATAAGAATAGTACCTAAATGCTGCTTAATACCAGCCTCGCCGAAGGCTCTAAGAGTAGTGTCAAGTGCTCCCTTGGCACATTTGCAAGTTCCGGATACCAAGGTAATAATACTTGCATCAAAAGCATGACAGACATCTGCATTCAAGGATACTGTATCAAAAGGAGCATCACAAACTCCTTCAATTACAATAACATCATAATTCTTACCTTCAAACTGTTCATTGTAATTGGCAACAATTCCCTCTAAAACTTCAGTCTTAGCACCTTTGGCAATTTTCTTAGCAACACAGCATTTGTTAAGACCATTTACTGAACACTCTTTTTGGGAGCAACTGTTAAATGGAGTAAAAATAGCAGCCTTAACTCCCTTGGAATTTAAAGCCTTTACCAAACCTAAGGATGCAGAAAAAATGCCTGAAGTCTTACCTGCAGGCACTAACATAACATTACGTGACACGAGAAACTCCTTTTAGCAAGAAAGATATGTTTAAAAATTTTATCGACGCGTATTATATCACATGCCCTCTTTGTCTCTTAGACTGATTTTTTTAAAACGCTCTTTGACTCAAAAAAAGTTAAGATGAATTAAGGAAAAAAATCCCAAAGTCCAATGAAAAAGATTAAACTGACATAAAGCATGTGATCAGTGTTGCATTTATCTCAAATTGCAACTATAGAAACAAGAAAAAACGTTCAAAACAGCAACAATTAAAGATTATTGTCGTAAAAGAGTATTTGTTTTTGCGATAATTGAGGATAAAGCAAAATGGTATTTGCACAGATTGTCTTAAACATGGCAGTACATTCAATAGTTACAAATGGAAAAAAACATGGGTTTTATCAGAAATATCCTTGCAGGCGTTGAGTACATGAAAAAATGGCCTGATGAACCTTTACTCTATCCAGTATTTGCTGAATGCAGGATTAAAAAGGTTATCACGCTTGAACAACGTCTTTTCCCTCCCTTTATCGTTCTTACCGTCATATGGTATTTTTACAGAGGGGGAGGTTTTAAAGGGATCCCTTTTTTTATGGCTATTGAAGATAGCCTACCCATGCTAATATGCTGTATATGTTTTCTGTTGCTGTTGCCTCTGCAGGGATATTACTGGTTCTATAAGCGGTCCATGCAGAAACTTAATGACAAACAGAAAACATTCTATATCGAATTATGTACCTTGCTCAAAAGAGAACCTCTTCTTGAACCAACACTTGATGATCTAATAAACAACATAAATGTATGTATTAAACAATTTGGCAAAGATCCTTTAAAAAAATTATAAACAATATACAATTTAAAAAAATTAAATCCTTACAATCGTTTACATTACAGTCAGTCGCTTTGATTTACAAAGGGTTATATATATTTTTCTAAAATATTTTGCATAGATCATATTTTTGAAGATTAAATAAATAAAAAATGGAGTAGAATTTCTTAACTTTATGATTTTATCCTGCTCATTCATGTCCTGTGGCATGAGCAATTTATAACAGAAAATCAGTGAATTTATTAAAGTGACGTATTTTTAACTAACGTTAACTTTTCGATTATATTCATAAACTTTTTATGACACCTCCTATGCGTTTTTAGCATAATGCAGTGTTTAACAACGGAGTAAAACATGTTAGAAGAACTTAAAGAAGCAGTTTTCAAGGCCAATCTAGCCCTTCCTAAACACGGTCTTGTAACTTTCACCTGGGGAAATGTATCAGGCATTGACAGAGAAAAAAATCTCGTAGTCATCAAACCATCCGGAGTGGACTATGAAACCATGAAAGTCGAAGATATGGTTGTGGTTGATCTCAACACCGGTAAAACTGTTGAGGGCGATCTAAACCCTTCCACTGACACTCCAACCCATCTTGAGCTTTATCGTGCCTGTCCTGAAATTATGGGGGTCGTACATACCCATTCCCGTAACGCCACTTCATTTGCTCAGGCCGGTATTGATATTCCAGCCCTAGGCACAACCGGTGCTGATTATTTCTATGGTCCTATTCCTTGCACTCGTCAAATGACCAAAGCCGAAATCGAAGGTGAGTATGAACTAGAAACCGGTAAGGTAATTGTTGAGACCTTCAAGAAACGCAACATAAAATTACCAGATGTTCCTGCTTGCAATGTTTACTCACACGGACCTTTTGCCTGGGGTAAATCACCAGCCAACGCTGTTTACAATGCAGTCGTTTTAGAGGAAGTTGCATTTATGGCCTATCATGCCCTAACTCTAAGACCAGAGCTCAAGCCTATGCAGCAAGATCTTCTAGACAAGCACTATCTGCGCAAGCATGGTGCCAATGCCTATTATGGTCAGACCAAAAAACGCTAAAAACATGTAATGTCAAAGGATGAGGCATCATCTGAATATACTCTAAGATAATCGAGTAGGGCGAGTTATAGCTCAGCCCTCTCACACCACCGTACGTGCGGATCCGCATACGGCGGTT
>CACYBT010000136.1 GCA_902772715.1 uncultured Succinivibrio sp. | reverse complement strand
TTACTACTATAGTACAGTGAGTTTAAAGTGCAGAAAAACAAAGAACAAGATCTTTTGGATGTCGTCCGTTTTGCTGATGAGGATGACAAGGAAAAAGACCAGAAGCAGGACCAGGTGGGGGCTGAAATTCGTGATTTTCTTATGAATGCTGACAGGCTCATTACGGTTTTAGACAAGATTGTACCCGGTATTCAAAGTGACGCCGTGGTCAATAAGGAGGCTTTTGTCAAAATAGTGAAACCGCTTGCCATTGCCATTGAAAATCTCCTGCCGCGCTTGCGTGAATATCAAGACAATCTTGAATACCTAAAAGATGAGAATGCTGATGTGCTCAGACAGAAAATCGTGCATATTGAAGACGATCTGCTCCCTGAGATCCTTTTGTATCTGAAAAATAATGAAGTTACCGCAAAAAAATAAGGCAGTCTCCTGCATTATGATGCGGTTTTTTCTATTGCATAGCCCAGAATTTAATCACTAAAAAATTCATGGGTACGGTAATAAGCAGGGTGAGGATCGGGGCAAAGTACTTATTGACATCACATATTTCTATAAAGAACCACAGCGCGTAATTTGCCACGATGATACCTGACATAAAATAGGCTATATAAGTTTTGACCAGCCTTTTTATAATCACATTGCGATTTTCATTTTCCACCCTGAAGACAAAGCGCTGATTCCAGTAAAAAGACCAAATCACTGAAATAATAAAGGCGATAATGTTGGCAATAAAATAGTCATAACGGTAGTGAAGAGGGGATAAGGCAAAAAGACAGCTCACCATAATGAGATAGGAAATTGTGGTGTTGGAGAGACCGACTATCCCAAATTTTATAAACTGTTTTATAAATGGGGTATTGCATATTTTAAATCGTAAAAGAAAATTTATGATGTTATCAACTGGTTTTAACAAGTGGTGCCTCGCATATTGCTTATAAAATCCTCAATACTTACCTCCTATTATAGCAGTTTTTTAAATTGCCTATTTGTCTTTGTCATTAGAGATATTGCAAGGTATAATACAAAGTTAATTTACAGGTTGCTTTGGCAATTTTTCTGTATGATTGTTATAGTTATAAGTTCACCATAATATTAGGTAGTCAATGCTACGGAGTTTTTGACATGTTGACTGATAAACTGCGTGAGGGTGCGCATGGTAAGGTATTTAAGATTTTATTCTGGATCATTATCCTCTCTTTTGTATTTGCCGGAGTAGGTAATTATTTAATTCCAAAACTGGATACTGATCCTGTGGAAATTGGCAAGATTAAGGTTACCGCCAATCAGTGGAATCAGTCCTATCAGGATCAGGTTCGATCCATGCAGCAGAATTATGGTCCGCAGGTGAATGATCTTCTTGAACAGCCACAATATGTCAGAGCCTTAAGGATGCAGGTGTTAGAGCGCATTATTGATAGTGCCGCCATCTCGTCGGTAACTTATGAGGAAGGCATTAGGATCGGGGATGATGAGGTTAAGGCCGCCATCCGTAAAGAACCTGCCTTCCAGAAGGATGGCAAGTTCAATCAGGAGCTGTTCAATGCCACGATGCGTAATATTGGCTCCACACCTGATTACTTTGCTGAACAGATGCGCCTAAGAATGGCTCAGGATACTCTAATTGAGCCTCTGGTGAAGGTTGCGGCTATTCCGTATCCATATGAAATAAGCATGTTTGCCGAGCTTTTTGCCAAAGAGCGCACAGTTGATCTCTATAGCATCGATCTTGCTAAACTGCAAAAGGAGATCTCTGTCAGCGAGGATGACATCAAAAAATACTATGAAGGTCACAAGAATGAGTTTGTAAAACCTGCTGAAGTCAATTTCAACTATATTGTGCTTTCGACAGCCGACATTAAAAAGACGATCGAGGCTAAAGATAGCGATGTTGAAGATTACTACAATATGAACTCTGCTGATTTTAAGATCCCAACCAAACGTGAATGTTCTCAAATCCTGATTAAGAGCAGTGTCGAGAATTTTGAAAACAAAGCATCCGAGGCGCTCTCCGAGTTGAAGAAAGGAGCATCCTTTGATGCTGTTGCTAAGAAATATGCCGGAGAAAACTTCAAGGATAGCATGACTTTAGGTTTGGTCGCAGAGGGGGACCTTAGTGCTGCGCTTGATAAAGCCTTATATGCCATTCCTAAGGTTGGAGATTATTCTGAGGTCGTGGTGGATGCTTATGGTGCCCACATTCTGCGTCTTGACAGTATCAAAGATGCTCATGTGCCTGCTTTTGCCGAGATTAAGTCAGAGGTTAAGGAGAAGTACCTTGAGGCTAAGGCTTTTGAAATTTACACCGAGAAAAGTGCCACTCTGACGGATGTGGCTTATGAGAATCCTGATTCTCTTGATACTGCTGCCAAGGCCGTGGGACAGAGTATCAAGTCCTCAGGCAATCTTGCCTATGGTGACAGTGCGGCAGAATGGCCGTTAAATACTCCGGAAGTGCAGAAAGCCGCCTTTTCTGAGGAAAATCGTACCTCCATGCAGAATTCTCCTGTAATTTCTTTAGGTAATGATGCCTGTGCAGTTATCAATGTAACTTCTTATCAGGAGGCACAGCAGTTAGAACTTTCTAAGGTTATGAATGAGGCTACCATCGCCACGAAGACGGAGATGGCCAAAGTTAAAGCCAACACCACTCTTGCAGCCATCAGCAATGATGTCAAAAACGGCAAGACTCCTGATTTAGGCGGCGCTGAGGTTACCAAGGATGTTCTGATGGTGCGTGGCGATACCAAGTATGATCCGGCTTTTGTGTATGATGTCTTCGCTATTGTTAATGCCGAAAATCAAAGTATCATTTCGTCAAATAAAGGCAAACCAACCCTTGCAGTTCTCAAAAAGGAGAGTGTCAATGAGGAGAGTAAGGAAGGTTACGAGAAATTTATGCAAAGTCAGCTGGTTCAGTTTAAAGTGGATAAAATTCGTTCTATTCTTTATCTTGCAGCAAGAGACATCAGTAAGGTCATCTATCACGAGGATGCCATCAATTTGGTTAATCAGCAGAACAGTACTGATAACTAGATGTTAAAGGAATTTTGATAAGTTTAAGGCTTAAGGTTACTTGAGCCTTTTTTGAATGGAGAATTACATGAAAAAATTGCCATTGTTGTTGGGCCTTTTTTGTGTCTGTAACTTAAGTTTTGCCGATGTGATGATTGATGTGCGCAATGATACGTCCGAAGACTGTTCTTTGGCCATTCATGCCCGTACCGATAAAACCAAGTGGCTTACTCAGGGCTGGTATGTCTTTGCTTCAGGTGAAGAAGCACCGATTATCCTGCATGATGTTAATGATGTGCATAATGTATACATTTACAACGACTGCACTAAGGTCACGGCTAATGACAAGGTTGAACCTAAAAAAGTCTGGGTCAAAATCAACTATAAATTCTCGGATAACGAGCCTAAAGATCATGTGAATGGTTATGAGGAAGTGGTTTTTGAACGCCTGCAGAGCAATAAATATCAGATTACAAATTAACTTTGGCATATATCGTG
>CACYBT010000135.1 GCA_902772715.1 uncultured Succinivibrio sp. | reverse complement strand
TTCTTTGTGGGTTTAGATAAAAACTCAAGTTTTCATCAGAGAATTCGCCAGATCATTACCCATGCCAAACAAAGGGGGGTCATAACTTTATTTCAACCTGGGAATCGCGACTTTCTGTTAAGCAAAAGCGATGCCCAGTATTTTGGTATGCGTCTTATCGCTGACTTCTACGTCATCACTACGACAAAAGGTCAAGCGCTAATCATGCACGGTGATCAGCTATGTAAGCACGACCGCTCTTATCAAACCTTTAGAACATTCGTCCGCACGCTGTCTAGCATAACCATCATCCATTGGCTTTTCATGCATCTTCCATTTAGCGTCAGAATGGCTATTGGCAACAAAATCCGTAGTAAGAGCATGGAAAAAGACGATCCTAGATTATCCATAAAGGCTTTAGAAAATCCCATTGTAAAAAAGGCTGGCGCAGGGCTTCTGCGCGAGGCTCGCTGTCAGCTTCTTATACACGGACATTTTCATATTTTTGGCGCAGAACAGAATGCCTTTGGGGATAATCTTAACAGGTTAGGACTAGGGATCTGGGACTCACATTACAGTTATGTACGTATTGACAGAAACGAATTCAAGTTAGTCCAAAGAGCCATGGAAAAAAATTTTTAACAACATTGTTATATCTTCAGCAAAAAAAAGCATGCCTACAGATAATCGGATGTTGCATTAAAATACTGTCTTTTAAATTGGTTACACTTACCTCCTGTAAGCGCGAGTTGAACAAATAGGCTTATAAAATTCACGGGCTCCCTAATGAGCATCTGCCCAATTTTCTCCGACACCCACGCCTACAATTAGAGGCACACTCAAAGGATAAGCGCCTTCCATAATTTTGGTAATCTCAGCCTTAGCCACATCCAAAAACTCATGTTTTACCTCAAACAGCAGTTCGTCATGTACCTGCACAGTCATTCTTACTGTATCTTGCGGTAGAGAATCGATCCACTTTTGCAGTCTAATCATTGCGACCTTGATGACATCAGCAGCGCTTCCCTGCATAGGCGCATTAATGGAGGCTCGCTCGGCGGCTTTCTGTAACATGCTATTAGAGCTATTAATATTGGCAACAGTAATTTTTCTGCCATTAATAGCGGTTACATAACCATGTTCATGAGCAAAACTTTTAGTACTTTCCATGTAATTCTTAACTTTAGGATAGCGCTTAAAATAGCGTTCAATATACAGCTTGGCCTCAGACATACTCATATGTGTCTGTCTAGTTAAACCAAAGGCACCCATGCCATACATTAAGCCAAAATTGGTGGCCTTAGCATGAGAACGTTCTTCTTTTGAGATTTCATCTATATTCTTGCCTAACACCTCTGCTGCTGTTGCCTGATGAATATCAAGTCCTGCTCTAAAAGCCTTTAAAAGATTAGGATCTTGGCTGATATGAGCAATAAGACGCAGTTCAATCTGTGAATAGTCTGCTGCAATCATCATATACGAAGAAGGTGCAGTAAAAGCCTTACGGATCAACTTTCCTTCGTGAGTTCTTGCAGGAATATTCTGCAAATTAGGATCAGAGGATGATAATCGACCTGTTACGGTTCCTGCTTGATTAAAAGATGTATAGATCCTAGAATTTTCCTTTGAGATAAGTGTCTGCAGTTTTTCCGTATAGGTGGTAATAAGCTTGCTTAATTCACGGTAACGTAACACAAGATTTGCTATATCATAGTTATAGGCAATCTGTTCAAGAATCTCTTCTGCGGTAGAATATTTACCATCTTTTACTTTTTTGGGGTACGGTATTTTAAGATCTTCAAATAAAACCTTCGCTAACTGCTTGGGAGAGGCAATATTGAATTCCTGACCTGCGGACACATAAATCTGTTTTTGCAACTCCACAAGTTCCGACTTTAAGACCTTGTTCTGTCGCTCTAGCTCCATACCATCAACATAAACTCCATGCTTTTCCATCTTATAGAGAACCCACATAAAAGGCATCTCAATTTCAAAAAAAAGCCGTTGTGTGACTTCGTCAGCACAAAGTCTAGGGTATAGAGTATCATATAGACGTAATGTTATCAGGGCATCTTCTGCCGCATACTTACAGACATATTCTACTGGTAATTCCTGAATCAGAAGTTTCTGCTTACCACCTGTCAGCTCCTTATAGGTAATAGTGCGATACCCTAAGAACCGCAGCGCCAAGTCATCCATATTTACAGCCTGCGCAGAATCTAAAAGATGCGCCATTACCATAGTGTCGGCATACACATTTTGAATTTCGAGCCCTTGATAATGAAGAACCAGAAGATCAAATTTAATGTTATGCCCTATTATTTTAACCTCTTTATTATTCAGCACTGGCTCAAGATACCTGCAAACCACCTTAAAATCTAGCTGCTCTGGCACTCCAAGGTATGAATGGTTTAGCGGCAGATAAAATCCATCATTCTTATCAAAGGAAAACGACATGCCAACAATCGTAGCCTCGTGAGGATGCAGTGAAGTAGTTTCCGTATCGATAGCAACAATTTTTTTCTCAAGAATTTTTTGACATAAAGTATGAAGATCCTCTTTTGTTAAAATCAGATTAAGCCTTAAATTAAGCATCCTGTAGTCGCTTAGTGTTTCGCCAAAAGAGTTCTCCTCAAAGGGCTTATCAGAAGTGTTACTGACAACATCATCATGATCTTTTGGGGAATTGTCACTTATGCTGGGGACACTATTCTGCAACTTTTCTAGGAGTTTATGAAATTCAAGCTCCTTGTATATTTTTGAAAGTTCTTCATAATGTACCTTTGGGGGCACAAGATCTTCAATACCTAGAGGAAGTGAAACATCAGTTTTAATGGTGGCAAGACGATATGACAGTCTGACAGTCTCAATGCATTCGGCATATTTTTTTGAAAAAGTTTTTGCACCGCGAAAATCAAGAGTAGCAATCTTATCAAGATGCTGATAAATATCCTCAATTCCCCCCAACTCATTAATAAGTACTGTAGCCGTTTTATCTCCGACCCCGCTCATGCCGGGGATATTGTCTGAACTATCGCCCTTTAGCGCAAGAAAATCGACAATATGCTCTGCATCCACCCCAAATTTATCCTTAACCCCGTTTTTATCGGTAAAACTATCCTTCATGGAATCATATAAAATCACATAATCATCAACAAACTGGGCTAAATCCTTGTCACCTGTACAGATAACAGTGTTACAGGCGGCTTTTTGTGCCAGAGAAGCATAAGTCCCCAAAACATCATCCGCTTCTACTCCTTCCACCGACACCAGAGGGAATCCCATTGCTTTCACAATGGCATGCACATATGGCACCTGCAAGATAAGTTCCTCAGGCATAGCTCTACGGTTAGCCTTGTACTCAGGATAGATCTCATTTCGAAATGATTTGCCCTTGGCATCAAAGACCACAACAAATTTAGATTCTGGGAATTTTTTTAAAAGCCCCTGTAACATTCTTGAAATGATCATACAGACACCTGTAGGTATCCCCTTTGAATTCGAGAAAGTTTTAGGAGCTCCGTAAAAGGCTCTGTACAAAAAAGAAGAACCATCAACCAGCACTAAAGGTTTATCTGACATAATCTGTTCCCTGAATACTTATAATAGAAAAAATGTCCAAGACCACAACCTTTTGAACCTTGAACACAAAACAACGCCCCTATAGTTTTTTTTCATACACAAGTCGTTAAGCAGCATTTTTGATTTCCCAAGGATTTTTCTTAGCTAGAATGTTCTCAATTAAAGTAGGAAGATCCTTCTCTAACTCTTTATTCCTTTTAGACGGTACTGTCCTTCTGCAGAATGTCATCATG
>CACYBT010000134.1 GCA_902772715.1 uncultured Succinivibrio sp. | reverse complement strand
TTACTTTTATTCCTTACTTTTATTCCTTACTTTTATTCCTTACTTTTATTCCTTACTTTTATTCCTTACTTTTATTCCTTACTTTTAATCCTTACATTATTAATTGTTTTTATTCATTTTTTTAATATTTTCTTTTAATCCTTACTTTTAATCCTTACTTTTATTCCTTACTTTTATTCCTTACCTAAAACAAAAATTAGTTTATAATTAAACTTAGATTGAGGCGGTAACTTTATGAATAAATTAGAAAATATTGTAAAAAAATTGATAGACAGAGAATCAGAGGAAGAATGGTTCGAATTTAAAGAAAATTGGTATAGTCCCAAGGATATTGGAGACTATATATCCTCTCTTTCTAATGCGGCCGCAATGTCAGGTAAAGAATTCGGTTATCTCATATGGGGAGTTAATAACGATACTCATGAACTGACAGGAACAACCTTTAACCCTCATAGAGATGTAAAGAATGAACCATTGGAGCATTATCTGGCAAGATTAGTTACTCCAGATATTGGATTTTATTTTAAAGAAATAAAAATTGAGGGACACAGACTCGTTATTCTTGTAATACCTGCAGCAACAAAAGTTCCCACAGCATTTGATGGAGTTAGGTATCTAAGAATAGGCTCTTCAAAAGTAAATTTACTGAAATTTCCAGAAAGAGAATCTCAGCTATTCTCTGTATTAAGATTTGGTCTTCCAACTGTTTCCAACACTGCATCTGAATATCAGGATTTAACATTTAGAAAACTTTTTCTGTACTATGAAGACAAAGGTATTGTCTTAAATAAAGATACATTTGAAAAAAATCTAGGCCTTAGAACAAAAGACGGTGTCTACAATATTCTTGCACAACTTGTATCAGACGATTCACATATTCCTTTAAGAGTAACAATATTTCGAGGTAAAGATAAAGCTTCTCCATTGTATTCAGTTAGAGAATTCGGTAATAACTGCATATTTTTCTCATTGGATAAAGTGCTCGAATACGCTGACGTAATAAATATTGTACAGGCAGATGAATCAAACCGTCTTGTTGACAGAAAGGAAGTTCAACTTTTTGATAACAATGCCTTTAGAGAAGCAATCATTAATGCATTCGTACACAATCTCTGGGTAGATGGCAACGCCCCAATGATAACGATATTTAGTGACAGAATTGAGATCCTTTCTAGAGGAACACTTGCTCCAAATCAGACTAAAGAAGGTTTTTATAAAGGGGAATCTATTCCTGTCAACCAGGCTTTATCAGATATGTTTCTTCAGCTTCATATTAGTGAACGCTCTGGTAGAGGCGTACCAAAAATCACTAAGATTTATGGAGAGAACGCTTTTGAGTTCCGCGACAATTCAATTGTGGTGAATATTCCATTCAAGAGACTTTCTTCCTCTCTGGTTAATGAATTAGAAGAGAAAACAATAGATAAAGAAATAAAACTTAATAAGTCTCAGAAAAAAATTCTTGATGCTATAAGAGATAATCCTAATCTAACTCTAGAAGATCTATCTGCGATAATTGGAGTTGCCAATTCAACAATTGAAAAAAATATCAGGCAACTCAAAGCTAATGGAGTAATCGATCGAATGGGTTCAAAAAAGAAAGGATATTGGACAATTCTGTAACAATCCGATGGAATTTTAATCAACTGAAAAGGCTAGTTTATCTAGCCTTTTTTCTCAATTAAGCTATCTATTGCGCTAGATAACAACCTCTATTTTCTTTGCATATTCATATGCTATACCGTATATTTCAACGGCTTCAGCATATAGTAATTCGCCATTAGCCATAGAAACGTAATCCCTACTTCCATATACTCCAATAGAACCTTTTGAAATAGGGAAGATCATATCTGAAACCTTATCATTCCAAGCTCTTAGAATTAAATGATTACTATCGAAAATAACCTGTCTTAAAAGCGGAGCACCTTCTCCAAGTTTAACAAGAGCAACCTTATCATTAGCCGAAGCCAGTCTCTCAAGACGATCAAATACCTTTAAACTATCAAAAGAACAATAGACATAACTGTTGGCAGGGATAGTATTTCTTGTTCCCACCATATCCTCAGAGCGATTAAAGAAGACAAAACTATCTTTGAGTGGAGAGCTGCAGCATCTAAACTCTTTGACACCGTATTCTTTA
>CACYBT010000133.1 GCA_902772715.1 uncultured Succinivibrio sp. | reverse complement strand
CTTGTTTATATTCCTCAACTTTAGCCGAAGCCTCAGCCTTAGCCGAAGAAATTGCTTTAATTTCGTTGGGACCGGCGCCCTGATCTATCTTAAACTGATCTAGATTTTCCCATTTATCAAGAGGAGCTGTGTTACTTAGATCGTAATTAAGCTTATTCTCCAAAAATTCAATCTTTTTCTTTGTGATTGGCTTGACATCAGAGTTAAAAATCATATGACCTGCAGGATCTGAACGATCTATGAATTTGATTCCTGTATTATCTAAAGTTTCGGAAATGCTGTCCATAAGAGCATTGATATCATCTAAAGCATTGCCTAGGCGGTTTTCACTTTGGCACATGTTGGCTATGGCACCAGGAATTGCAATACCTTCTTCTTGTAATTTTTTTATCAGTAAATTCAAGCGGATACCGACCTCGTTTTTTGATCCCTTAAAAAGTATTGGTTTAATGATCCTCTCTGTAATATCTTTTTCTCTTGCTTCAAATTTTTCTTTTTCTTCAGTTGAAAGAAGGTTTTTAAATCCTTCTAGGAAAACACGAAGAGTATGTTTTTCAACATAAGGTTTTTGCTCTTCATCAGCATTAAATTGGTAAAGTCCACCAAATGATGTGGCAATGTTAACCTTAAGAACGCCGCTGGTCTGTTTACTATCAAGCTTTGAGGCATTACCGTAGTCAATGATGGTAATTAAGGTTTTACCTTTAGGATCAGTAGGATCTGTTACATCTGGATCACGAGGTTTTACAATCAGATTACCTGCATGCATATCTCCGTGGAAAAATCCTTCTTTATTAAATAGAGCCTTATTGAACCATTTCTTGGCCATAAGATTAAGACTTGTATTTACATCCTTAAGTTCTTTGTATAAACGAAGCAGTTCATTTTTAATATTTAAAACTTCACTATGTGTTTTAAAAGGTTTTGACTTAAGTTCTTCAATTTTAGCCTTTACATTGCAAATATAGCTATCCAGGGTTGTACCTTCAGCCTGCTTAATCAGCATTGAGGTCTCGCTTACAGGAGCATTATCGACAAGGCTCATGGTACCGACTCTATCCATGTCAATGTTGTCGTTATAAGCCTCTTGTCCTAACTTGATGTTAGCAGCCTCCAGTTTTAAATCAAACTCACGCTGATACTGTGCATAAATTCCAGCGTAAGTCTCTTTCATACCCGGGATCTTTTCAGCCTCACGCATAAACTCGGCATATTCGCGTTGTGTCTTAACTTTTACCTCAGGACGAATTATTTTTAGTACTGCAGTGTATGGCTCACCTTCAGATGGAGTTACCTTAACAAGGAATGCTTGTCCAACTGATGCTGCCCCCAATGGTTTCTCTATAGAAAGATTTAAAATTTTACCGTTGGACTCATTGACAACTTTGAGCATCTGTGCCTGAACATATACAGGATCAATTGGACTTAAATTTGACTTCATATCTTCAAGGGCATCTTTTAAATCGGGATCCATACCAGGAAGATTAAGTCCCTGTAACAGTTTATGCATTAGAGGACCAGCACCCTTTAACATTGCGCCAAGCTGTGCTGCCTGACTTGCATTGTTGTCTGAATATCTGATCATTGCACCTATCATTGAACGTTTATCAGTCTGACGCGCATTAACCATGGCGGTATCTTTAATTTCATCTGTTGAGAAGTATGAATTTAATACTTTCTTAATAAGCTGTCCCATGCCAGGCTTGCTGAAGTCATCAGGTTCATTAGCCATTTCTGCTAATGTCTTGGATTTTAAATCAATATTCAAGGCCTTAAGCACATCATGAGAAGTAAACACGGTTATCTCCTTTTGAAGGGCAGTTTTATTCTCACCAGGTTGAATTTCCATAGCAGGAGCCAGCCAGTTATCGGCATTATATAGCGACATAAAGACTTCTTTCTGATCCATTGATGCAATCAATTTATCAAAAATTTCAGAACCTGATTCTGTATTCCAGTTTGAAAGATCGGCTGGAATATTTGGATTATAACCAATCAATACTTGCATTGTCCCTGTAAGTTGTTGTATAAACTTAAAGAGATCGCTTTGATCGTTTATATATAACTCAACAGCCTGATTTTTCAATTCTCCAGCATCTTTGTTAAATGAAATATGAGCAATGGTTAGCAATGAAAGAAGAGGCTTTTTATAAATGACTAAAATCTCTCTTAATGCTTCAATATTTTCTTTTTTAAACTGTTCAGTCTGTTTTTTGTATTCTTCAGGATTGGAATTCTTTAGTTTTTCATCAACCACAGTCTTTACGTGCTTGTCATAAATCTTCTTTAAATCTATTTCATAGAAAGGTTTATTTGCGTCATTCTGTGCTTTTATATCTGCACTCTTCTGAAGAGATGTATTGAACTTTTCAGTTAGTACTTGCTGCTGTTCCTTGGCCATCTGTTCAGTTGCTTCCATGACGGATTTTTCAATCACTAAAAACTGTTCAACAGGTATATTTCTAATTGATTGTTTTAATTTGTTAATATCTAAATCAGTTTTTTTCAGGTTATGATTGTCCTGAACCTCTCCCTCATGACCTAGACTGGCGGTATAATTCTCAGTTATTTTAGAGATAAGGTCATCTAGTTTTGGCCCCAGAAGATTCTTCACATGATCCGGTAGGGTATCCAAAGGTAATTTACCGGTTCTTAATTTCTCTTCAGAGAGAATCTTAACGGCATCAATTCTTTTTAGTAAAATTTGGAGGATCCGTTCTCCTGCCTGTCCATCGTTATTGTCATACAAAGAGGTATCGGCTGGCATAAACAGATCGGCAATTAAATTATGGATCTTCTTTTGTGGTTCGCTCATACCCGCCTGAGGATCAGTTCTTACTTGTCCTATGTTTTCAATATTCACCTTGGAGGTAACTTGGATTGGATCTTTGTTTAAAAGCTCTGTAATATTCTGCATATCTCTTGATGATTCTGCGGAGTTTACCATGATAGGAGGTACACTTCTGATTCTCTCAAGCTCTGCCTTGATGGCCTTTTCGGTAAGTTTTGGGTCAAGTACTGTTTGAGCGGCAAGATGACGAAGAACACCAGTACCAACATTTTCCATGTCAGCGAAAGGTATTTTTTTACGGGCATTAAGGATAGTAGCAAAGGCTTCACGGGACAGAGGAGATTTACCACCTTCGTCACTTGCAACTAAAATCTGATCTAAGGCGCCGAATCTTTTGTCTGATGCCCCTTTATCATAAAGATCATTATCATCATTTTTTAATATGTCGTAAGTAATTCTTTTAGCAAACTCATTATCAACATCATCAATATTAACATCAAAGCTCTCAGTTACACCCTCTTCGGATATACCTTCAACTTCAACACTGAATTTACCTTCTGCATCTCGAGATAATTCCAGGGTAAAATCACCTATCTGAAAACCTAAGTAGATAGTTTTATTCGTTCCTACTGTAGTCATCATTGCAGTAGCAATTTTTACAGCAGCGCTTGCAAGCTGTTTCTGTAGTGCTGGATCATCCTGTCCCTGCTCATTTTTTATAATGATTTCTGATGGAACCTTATTCCCTTTTAACATATCAACAAAGGCATTTGCCAGATTCTTACTGCTTTGGTTAAGATGTTGACGACTATCTAAAGACATATTATCCTGGACATTATTCTGAATCTCATTTTTGTTTTCATCTCCTTCAATGCGACTGTTCATGAGATTTAATGTTAAATCATCTCCATGAAATGCTACACGACCATAAGAAGATATACGCTCAGTCATTTTTTATTCTCCGTAATGAAAGTCTATCTGCTAGTTTAAAGATAATTTAAAAAAATTTCTGTGTTCTTTTGAGTGATAGACTGATACTGCAAAAAAACTCAGATGGAAATTACTATTTTCTTTATACACGGGTTATAAAGAAAAAGATGTAGTTGCATAAAAATTGTAAACAATAGTAAATATAAAATTACTTATTGTCAATACCATGTGTACATGTTTAATAAAGTTTGTTACAAAAAATGGCAGTTGTTTAATTCAGTTTGTTACATTTCTAGTAAAATAGCTTAATAAGTTT
>CACYBT010000132.1 GCA_902772715.1 uncultured Succinivibrio sp. | reverse complement strand
GTATTTAAGCCAACGAATAGAATACAGTAAAAAAATACTGTAAAATTGAAAACATCAAAAACTCATATATAAAATGCAAAGTATTAAACAATACTCAACAAAAGTTTGTGTTTTCAGTATTACTAAAATAAATTAAGTATAGACTTTTATCCATATTGAAAACTTAGTATCAAGTTTAAGTATAGATTATGCTATGTATTTTAAGATAGTTTATGAATTGCTAATTTTAATGTAACTCATATTTTCAAAAAGTTTTATATTCAATAATACCTCATTCTAGTGGTTTTAAATGCTTTATAAGACTACACGAACAATGAATGTGATTGAGTTTCATAAAAGCATGATTTTTTATTTATATCCAACTTACATCCCAAAAATAATTTTTTTATTATGACTCAAGTGATTACATACCCAACATTTTCTTTCCCTTTAAAAAAACTTTGGTTTGCCCACGTCTTTATTTTAGTATTGAGTAATTACGCAGTTCAGATTCCCCTTGAAATTTTTGGAATTGCCACGACTTTAGGCACGTTTACCTACCCTCTAATCTTTTTATGCACTGACCTGACAGTAAGAATCTTTGGCAAGTTAAAAGCCCGCAAAATTGTTTTTTTAGCAACCATGCCTGGTCTTGTTATTTCATATTTTGTCGGTACACTTTTCGAACATGGTACTTTTCAGGGGTTCTCTAACCTTCACGAGTTTTCATTCTTTGTCTTTAGAATTACTATAGCCTCGTTAACAGCATATCTCCTTGGACAATTAGCAGATATTCTGGTTTTTCAGAGACTACGCGAGCTCAAACTGTGGTGGCCGGCACCAGTGGCTTCCTCCATTATCGGCAATCTGCTCGATACCTACGTTTTTTTTGCAATCGCCTTTTATGGGACAACCGATCCCTATCTGGCAGAGCATTGGTTTGACATTGCCACCTTTGATTATATTGTGAAAATTTGCGCAAACATGTCAATTTTTATCCCCGCCTATGGTATGCTCTTAAAGTATATAATCGCTAGGATAACCAGAGATTAACCACAAAAAAGCAAATGTCCTTTATTTGGGTAACCTAATACCTGCTGATTTCACAGCAGGCATTGTTTTATTTTCAAAAAACAATCTTCTCCAACTGAAAAAAAATCGCGCAACTAACATAAATTGGAAAATACATGATAGGATAAGCACATAATTATTTTATAGGAGACAATTATGAGTAAAGTTATACACATCGATGACGATCAGTTTGAATCTGAGGTTTTAAATTCAGATAAACCTGTTTTGGTGGATTTTTGGGCTAAATGGTGTGGTCCCTGCAAAATGGTAGGTCCATACATTGAAGAACTTGCAGATGAAATGGAAAATGTAAAATTTGTAAAAGTAGACATTGATGAGAATCAGGAAAATGCCACCAAATATGGTGTTATGAGTATTCCAAACATGATTATCTTCAAATCGGGAAATCTTGTAAATCGGCAAGTTGGTGCGTTATCCAAACCAGACTTAAAGGCTTTTATCGAAAACAATATTTAAAATTAAGCATAGCTATGTTGTTTAACACAATTTAAAAAACTTTACAAAATTCCGTAATGCTCAAAACTAGTCTTTAAACTATGATTAGTAGAAACTTGTGTTGGAATACTCCTGATAAGTTTTGTGTAGAAGTAGTAACTGGTCGAAATATAGCAATTGACGAATTCGTAAATTGCTATATACCGACCAGTTACTAGAAGTAAGATATGTCACAGGATATTATATTCAAAAAAGGTGATAAGAGCTTTAGAACCATTATTGAAAAAATGCCTACTAGTGGATAAAACCTCCAATTTAAAGAATCTTTTCATGGAAACTTGTGATATCTAAAATCCTCTCTTTATCCGTCCCCGTCGTTTTGGCATGACGCAAACATGAGCGTGATAAAGGAATTTTGTGTACTTAATTATCAAAATCCAAAAGACAAGTTCCGTCAGCAAAAATCATTATTGATAACGGCAGAAAGCCTACAGTTACAGGTGATAACTACAAAGACCTGCGTGAAAAAATCATGAGAGAGCTTCCAGTTATAAGCATCTTCTTTAAGGGCGAAGAAGAGATGCCTCTGCTGTCATGCCAACCTGATAGAGCTCTGAATATCTGTTTGCATATCTTAAATAAAGAACTGTCAGTTACCCTAACTGACAAATACTCTTGGAGTACACAAAATATAAAACTCAGCTGAAAAACGAGAGTAAACGATTATCCTTAGCCTGTGTAAGTCGTAGTATGCTATATGGCGGATTAAAGCAGGAATTCCTACGACTTTAGTGGAGTAGGGTGTTAACCTCTTTTCATGACATCAAAGAATTCATTATTGGTTTTGGTCATCTGGAGTTTTTCAATTAAGAATTCCATAGCCTCAATTTCACCCATAGGGTGCAGGAATTTACGAAGGATCCACATTTTCTGAAGTTCATCAGGCTGGGTAATGAGTTCCTCTCGACGTGTTCCAGAACGGGTAACATCAATAGCAGGATAAACACGTTTTTCTGCAATCTTTCTGGAAAGATGCAATTCCATGTTACCTGTACCCTTAAACTCTTCGTATATAACCTCATCCATTTTGGAACCGGTATCGATGAGCGCCGTAGCTATAATGGTTAGAGAACCGCCTTCTTCAACGTTTCTGGCAGCACCGAAAAGACGCTTTGGTTTTTGCAGAGCATTAGCATCCACACCACCGGTCAGCACTTTTCCAGAGGCTGGTATTACTGTGTTGTAGGCACGGGCTAGACGGGTAATGGAATCCATAAGAATAACCACATCCTTTTTGTGTTCCACTAATCTTTTGGCTTTTTCAATAACCATTTCTGCAACCTGAACGTGACGTGTTGCAGGCTCATCAAAGGTGGAGGCTACAACCTCTCCCTTAACGTTACGCTGCATTTCAGTCACTTCCTCTGGTCTTTCATCAATAAGCAGAACAATGAGCGTACATTCTGGGTATTTTTCAGAAATAGAATGGGCAACATTCTGCAACAACATGGTTTTTCCTGCTTTAGGAGGAGCTACTATCAAACCACGCTGTCCCTTGCCAACAGGAGCCACAAGATCAATTATTCTTGCAGTTAGATCTTCTGTTGAACCATTACCTAATTCTAATTGCATTCTTTCTTGCGCAAATAAAGGGGTAAGGTTTTCAAAAAGAATTTTGTGGCGGGAGTTCTCAGGATCATCTCCGTTAACGGAATCCACCTTTAATAGGGCAAAATATTTTTCTCCATCCTTTGGCGGTCTTATTTTACCGGCAATAGAATCTCCAGTACGGAGGTTAAAACGTCTTACCTGACTTGGAGAAACATATATATCATCAGGTCCTGCCAGATAGGAAGAGTCAGCACTTCTCAGGAAACCAAAACCATCAGGAAGAATTTCGATAACTCCTTCACCAAAAATGTCTTCACCATTTTTTGATGAGGCTTTTAAAATCTGAAAGATGATTTCTTTTTTACTGAGTCTGGCTACATTTTCAATACCACTTTGTTCACACATCTGAACAAGTGTAGCCACAGGGGTGTTTTTTAATTCGGTAAGATTCATATATTACTATTTATTACATGCATGGGGAATGCAGACTTAGAAAGTATTGTTAAAATAAAAATGACTAAATATGAAATTTATAGCGGAATCCGCCTATTCTCAAAGATTATGTTGGAATCAACATTGGATGTATTTTAACATAAAAAAAGATTTTTTCAATTTTTAACTATATAGCTTATTGATTTTGGTTACTATTTACAGTCTATATTTTATGTTGAGTTTTTTATGTTAGGTTAATATCTCCTGCGTTTATGACCTGATTTTACTAAAAATCCCGTCAGTACTGGGACAGGCTATGATTTTTTTTCAATTTAGTTGTTGCTAACTTTTTTACTTCTGAGAAT
>CACYBT010000131.1 GCA_902772715.1 uncultured Succinivibrio sp. | reverse complement strand
ACTATGGTTCAGAATCTCACAAAGCGTCAGCAGGATGCAATTGAAACGAAAAAGAAAATAGTTAATGCGACAAAAAAACTCCTCTCCCATAAGGGATTTGAAGAGGTATCAATTATTGACATCACCAGAGAAGCTAAGGTAAGTACCGGATCTTTTTATACATATTTCAAAAAGAAAGAAGACATTATTTCAGAACTTAACAAACTCGATTTTTATATTCTGGCTCAAACTGTGATGCAGATGAAAGATAAAACTGTAAGCCAAAGACTTGAGTACTACTGCGAAAACTTTCTTCTCGCTATTGAAAGAGCCGGTGTAGAAATATGCCGTCAGTGGATCAGAAATAACATCAAACCTTTGCCTATGCCTGAAGCACCGCAGTTTACAAAATATCAGTATGACCATAAGGCATTGCACTCTGTGCTCACAAAAGCAGTTGACGACGGTGAATTAAAAGCAGGTTTCCCAGTTGATGATTTTACAGTTCAGATTAATGCACAGCTATATGGACTAATGACCATCTGGTGCATGTCAGACACTGATGTCATTGGCTCAGGCCTTATTAAAAAATACCTAACTGACGTTTTAACACCTGCACTAAAGCCTTACCTAAAGTAACAGCACGGAGGATTTATGGAGTATATAGTACTAAACAACGGCATCAAGATGCCGATGCTAGGTTTTGGAGTTTATCAGATAGAAGAGCACAAGAAGGCAGTACAGGCAGTGACTGACGCTCTTGAAACCGGATACCGTCTAATAGATACCGCGGCAGCCTATTTTAATGAGGAGGCAGTAGGAGAAGCCATCTCTCAAAGCGGCATTAAACGCTCTGAGCTGTTTATAACCACCAAACTGTGGGTGCAGGATCATGGTTATGACAACACTCTAAGAGCATTTGATACCTCCATGAAAAGGCTGAACCTTGAGGTTCTGGATTTGTATCTCATCCATAAGCCTTACGGAGACTACTACGGCTCCTGGAGAGCCATGGAAAGACTTTATAAAGAAGGACGGATCCGCGCCATTGGTGTTACGAGTTTCTGGAACGAAAGACTGGCTGATTTATTTACGCATAATGAGATAAAACCTGCGGTAAACCAGATAGAAACCAATGTATGGCTGCAGCAGACCAAAGCCCATGATTTCATGGAAAAACACAACATTGTACATGAAGCATGGTCACCTTTTGCCGAAGGCAACAACAACGTTTTCAAAAACGAAACTTTAGAACAGATTGCCAGAAAACATCACAAAACCACGGCCCAGATCATGCTGCGCTGGCTCATCCAAAGAAATATTCCCGTGATACCCAAATCATCACATAAAGACCGAATCATCTCAAATTTTGATATTTTCGATTTCAGGCTCGATGAGGAGGATCTCTTAAACATCCAAAGACTGGACACTAAAAAGAGCACCATCTACGATGAGATGAATCCAGATATTGCCATCAGTATCGGCAGCCACAAAATTCATGATTAAATTAGGATAACACGAGGTTCTTTATGCAGACTTTTACATTAAATGACGGTAACAAGATTCCAGCAATCGGTTTTGGAACCTACCAGATCCCAGCGGACGGCTCTACATACAAGGCAGTACAGGAAGCCCTTAATATAGGATATAGACATATTGATACGGCCACAGCTTACTTCAATGAGCAGGAAGTAGGCAAGGCAGTAAATGAGTCAGGAATTTTGCGTGAGGATATTTATGTCACCAGTAAACTCTGGCTGCAGGATTATGCCTACCAAGATGCGGTTAAGGCTATTGATAAATCTCTGCAAAGACTTAATCTTGATTATATCGATTTATACCTGATCCACCAGCCATATGGCAAGGTGGATGAAGCCTGGAAGGCCATGGAAGAGGCAAAAAAAGCAGGCAAGATAAAATCAATCGGTGTGAGCAACATGACAGTAAAACTCTGGAATAAGTTCAAAGACTGTTTTGAGGTTATTCCCGCGGTAAATCAGGTTGAATATCATCCTATGCTGCAGCAGACAGAACTTAGCGCGCTTATGAGTAAGCAGCATGTTCTTCTTGAGGCCTGGGCCCCACTGTATCAGGGAAACAGAATGCTCCTCGAGCATCCGGTAATTCAAGAATTAGCCTCTAAATACCGCAAAACAGTTGCCCAGATTATTTTACGCTTTGAAAATCAGATGGGGGTAATTATTCTGCCAAAATCCACTCACTCCAACAGGATTAAAGAGAATCTCGATATTTTTGATTTTTCACTATCCGATGAAGACATGAAAATGATAGAGAAACTTAATCAGGAAAAAGGCCTTCATAATCCTGATAATCCCGGTGTTGGAGAATGGCTGCTTGCTAATTTTGATGTTCATAAAAACGATTAGCAGCACTGTTCACTAAAACTTTTCTGCATCCACAAGGTGGCCACGCGGTGGTCACCTGTCAACATCACTTCTAATACTTTGATTCTCAGAAAATAAGAGAGTTCTCTATCTTATACTTGTCATTGTAAGCAAAAATTCTTACAAAATTTTCTTGATTTTCACTTTAACCAACACAATCTCAGAATATTTGGAGAAGAAAAAATGGTCTTGTTAAGAAATATTACGTTAATCAATGAGCACCTTGTTACAATGGACTGTCATGTAGTTGATCAAATAGAAAACCAAGATTTTTCGCTTGAGTTTGATCCTGTTACCCTTGACATACTCCCACGACTAAAGTCGTGGGATTCTTTAGATTAACGAGGCATCACCACAGTCTTATAGGAGGGATATAGCCCCGGTTTTCAAGATTTAACGTCTATAGGATTTCAATACCCGTGTATCTACTTTCCAGACGAAAGGTTTATGTCTGAACCTTTATATTT
>CACYBT010000130.1 GCA_902772715.1 uncultured Succinivibrio sp. | reverse complement strand
ATTTTTTTTCCAAAGTCTGATAGTATTAGCAGAAAAATTTTTCTGAAATGATTACATATAAAACGTATAGGAGAACAAACTGTGCTCACTTGCGACAAAAATTGTCTTATTGCAAAAAATGCACATGAAGATCTTCATCTGTTGCCTCAGATGTCTAATCGTCATGGTCTTATCACCGGTGCTACAGGTAGCGGTAAAACTGTTACCCTACAGACTATTTCCGAGACTTTTAGCCAGATTGGTGTACCGGTATTTTTGGCTGATGTTAAAGGTGATCTTTCTGGTATTGCCGCACCATCTGAGCCCAAAGGCAAAATAGCCTCGCGTATTTTAGATTTAGGTTTAGAAAAACTGGGATTTAAAACACAAGGTTTCCCTGTAACTTTTTTTGACGTCTTCGGAAAATCTGGACATCCCCTGCGCGCCACAATTTCAGATATGGGCCCATTACTCCTCTCGCGTATTCTCAATCTTAATGAAGTACAGAGCAGTCTTATGCATCTCGTATTCAGAGTCGCTGATGATCAAGGCTTACTGCTTTTGGATCTTAAAGACTTAAGAGCCATGTTAAAACATGTATCTGAAAATAAAGAACTTTACGAGGAGACCTACGGTAATATTTCCAAGGCCAGCGTCGGCGTAATACAGCGAGCCTTGCTGCGTTTGGAGGAAGAGGGCGGAGATATCTTTTTTGGAGAGCCGTCTTTAAACTTAGACGATCTTTTACAAACTGATGAAAATGGCAGAGGTGTCATCAGTATTCTTGACTGTCAGATACTGATTAACAGTCCCCTCTTGTATTCTACTCTGCTGCTGTGGCTTCTGTCTCAACTATACGAGAAACTGCCAGAACAGGGAGACACTAATAAACCACGACTGGTATTCTTTTTTGATGAGGCACATCTTTTGTTTGATGGGATAAGCGATGTTCTTCTGAAAAAAATTGAACAGGTGGTAAGACTTATCCGATCAAAAGGGGTTGGTATTTACTTTGTAAGCCAGAAGCCTTCGGATATACCAGACAGTATTTTAGGACAATTGGGCAACCGTGTGCAACACGCTCTACGCGCCTTTACACCAAAAGATCAGAAGACAGTTAAGGCCGCAGCCCAGTCATTCCGTCCTAATGAAAAGTTTTCAACAGAAAAAGTAATTGGTGAACTCGGTGTAGGAGAGGCCTTAGTATCTTTTTTAAATGATAATGGCGCTCCTGCCGTTGTCAGTCGTGCCTTTATACTCCCGCCACAGAGCCGTGTCGGCCCGCTCAGCGATAGTGAACGGTTATCTTTTTTGCAAAATTCTCTTTTAAAAGATGTTTATGACACTCCTTTAGATAGAGAATCTGCCTATGAAATTCTTAAAAAAAGAACTGAGGAAATTCTTGTGCAAGAAAAGCAATCAAAAGCTCAGGATCAAAATAAAAAAATCGAACAGGATAGACAAAAGCAAGAGGAAAAAGAGCGTTTAAGACAAGAGATGCAGGTTGCACGAGAAAAAGCCAGGACTCGACAGCGAATGGTTAATGCCATCTCCAAACAGGCTGAAAAATCATTTTCATCTCCTATCGGCAAATTTATTGGAGGCACCTTAGTAAGAGGTATATTAGGCGGTATTTTTGGCGGTCGCTAAATTCTTTGCCATTGTAGATTATCCTTATTTAAGGACAAAAACTTATGTGAAAGTAAAAAACTTTTTTATTTTTATCGCAAATTTACGATACCAAACACGGATATTGTGATAAAGTGAACACACTTTAGGAGTCACATTTTTACTGCAAAACAGGTTAACCTGTCATTAGACTATCATGATTAAAATAAAAGAACTAAAACCGGTGTTTACCGCAGAACAGATCCAGGCAAAAGTCAAAGAGCTTGGAGAGAAAATCAGCAATGACTATAAAGGTCAAGATTTTATCTGTGTAGGTATCCTAAAAGGAGCCTTTATTTTCTTCGCGGATCTCATGAAGAATATCAGTTCAACTTCTGCAGAGGTTGATTTCATGAGAGTATCCTCATATGGCAGTGGCATGAATTCCTCTGGAAATATTAAAGTAATTGATGATGTGAAATTTAATCCCCAAAACAGAAACATACTTATTGTCGAGGATCTGATAGATTCTGGACTCACCATGAAACACATTAAGAATGTTTTCCTAGAGCGTGGAGCCAAAAGTGTCAGACTTTGCTGTCTTGTCAATAAATCTGAGAGGCGTGAGGTTGATGTGAACATCGACTACTATGCTTTTAACCTAGAGAAAGGCTTTATTCTAGGGTATGGTATGGATTATGAT
>CACYBT010000129.1 GCA_902772715.1 uncultured Succinivibrio sp. | reverse complement strand
TCAATCAGGCCCTAAGTCTTGTAGATTTACTCATGGAAAATAATGTCGAAGAGGCCTCGTCACTTATGAACGATATGTTAGTACAGTTTTTAAGTTTAAGACACTATGACTATAAACTTTATTATCTTTCCCTCCGTCACCACATCATTCATGGTTTTATGCTCAAAGTTACAGGCTTTGCCGCCTTCACACGAAACCTTACAGTACATGAAGAGTTATAGTCTGATGAGGAAAAATACCTCCCTTATCTTAGATAATTTTGATGACAAAACCTGCTGTATCCTGGAATTTAAAAAGGCTGAGAATCTTGATAAATTTATTAACACCACACATGAGGCCACCGCACAGATCCTCACGAAGAATTATGCCGAAGAATTTATCGGAAAACGCTATAAAAAATTCTATGGACTCGGTATTGTTTTGCCAAAAATCCAGAAGATTATCTCCCTTGGCAATCATGCTCTGGCTACACAACATTAACTCAAGCCCTTATTGAAGAAAATGTCCTGAAATTGTGAAGCAATGCATCTTTTCTAAAAAGACTGTGAACAGTAACACCCAGCATAATTATTTGTGTGTAGTTTTAGATTATCTTCTATTTTTTGGTAAAATGTGTGCAACAGAAGTATTCATTAAATCAAATAGCACCAAATGAGGTTCAACATGTGGTTTAAAAGTGCACGTTTTTATACAGTGGATTTTAGTGAAATAAATAATTATTTTGAAAATGAGGAAGCCATGGAAGAGGCTTTGCAGAAAGTAGCCTTCAGACCATGCGCCGCCCAGGAAACAGCAACCATTGGTTTTACACCAATTTTTGGCAGAGAGGGGGTATATCACTTTTCCTCTGGTGAAAATCATTTTTTCAAACTTTATGAAGAAAACAAGTTGTTGCCCACCTCGGTAATTCGTGATGAGTTAGAGGAACTTGTGGAGGAGAAAGAACTAGAATTAAAACGAGTCCTGCGCAAGAATGAAAAAGATGCCCTAAAAAGTGCTGTAACTTCAAAACTGCTTGCACAGGCTTTTGCTACCCATCGCGAGCTTATCATCTGGTGTAATTTTGCTAAGAATATTGTAGGTGTCAGCGCTAACTCCGCAAAACGTGCCGAAAAGGCTTTGGCTATGCTTCGTGAGGCTTTTGGTACTTTCCCTGCTGAACTTTTAGCTCCCAAAATTCTTGTAGACAAAACTCTTACAGACTATCTTAAGGATAACTCCCTGCCAAACAAGCTGACCTTCGGCTTTGAAGCCACTCTCAAAAGTGAGGGCGAATCAGGAGGGACCGTGCGCATTTTAAAAGAGGAACTTACCTCCGATGAAGTCATGGTACATTTGAATTCAGGAAAGGTGGTCCAAGAGATTGGTTTATGCTTTGATGAATCTCTTGAATTTAATCTGTTAACCGATCTGAGTGTAAAAAAACTTAAATTAACTGATATCTACCTTGAACATCATGCTAGTGAAAAAACCGATGATGAAATTGCCGACATGCAGTCACTACTGGTACTGCAGGGTGAATTATTTACAGAATTTTTAACTTATTTACTGGAGCTATTCAACTGTGAGCATAAATAAAGTTCCAGAACTGCTTGCTCCTGCAGGTTCACTAAAACATCTTAAAATGGCACTCTCCTATGGTGCTGACGCTGTATATGCCGGTGTGCCCAAGTGGTCATTGCGTGTACGCGGCAATGGTTTTATTCGTGAAGATTTTATCGAGGGAATTGAATTTGCAAGACAGCGTGGCAAAAAAGTCTACGCGGTACTGAACATCATACCCCATGTACGTCGGGTTAAGGCTTTTGAAAAGGTTGTGGATGAAATGGCGCAACTTAAGCCCGATGCTTTTATTATGGCCGATCCTGGACTTATAGATATTGTACGCAACCGTTATCCTGAAATTGCCATTCATCTGTCAGTACAGGCCAATACTGTCAATGCCGGATCTGTAAAATTTTGGCAAAAAATAGGGCTGACGCGTTGTATACTCGCCCGTGAACTTTCATTAACTGAAATTGCTCTCATAAAGGATGAATGTCCGGATATGGAGATTGAGGTTTTTGCCCACGGAGCCTTGTGTATTGCCGTCTCCGGCCGATGTCTAATTTCAGGACTGCTTTCCCATCGAGATGCTAATATCGGAGCATGTAATAACTCCTGTCGCTATGGATTCAATATCCGCAACGTACATAGTGCTACCCTCGACGATATCACAACCTTTGAGGCTGATGACGGCACCATAGTATCCTGCGAACTAGAAGAAAGCATGCATCATAAGGGGGAATGGATGCGCATGGAGGAGGATCTTAACGGTTCATATCTTATGAACTCTAAGGATCTGTGTACCCTAAGTGTTTTAAAAAAACTGATTGACATAGGAGTGGATTCACTGAAAATTGAAGGTCGCTCCCGCTCCCCTTTTTATTCAGCGGCCATTTCTCTAGCCTATCGGCAGGCGATTGACGCCATTATACGCGGTGATGATATTCCCGATTTTAGTTATGAAATAGTTAATTCTATTCCTTCACGGGGCTACACAACTGCTCTTTTAGAGCCACATCGTCCTAATGAAACTCAAGAATATGACACCAATTCTCCAAACCCTGGGAAATGGCAGATCTGTGGCGAAATTATTAGCCAGGATGAAAATTTTTGTCTGACGATAGAAGTAAAAAACCGTTTTTTCAAGAATTCCAAACTGATGCTTTTTACTCCTGAAGGTATGCTGCCGCTTGAAATTACAGCACTTATCAATGCAAAAAACAATGAAAGCATGGAGGTGGCGCCAGGTACAGGCTATATTGTTAAAATTCCGTATACCCATAAATTAGATCTTTCAACCACTGTATTACTTAGAGTGGACGATTAAAAACGAGGCCGTCAGTGTACGGCTTCAGTTTTTTTCATACTCTTGCTCATCTTGACAAACTGAGAGAAGTCCTTTTTCGACGAGCGTTTTGTTTCATACATTAGTTTATCAGCAGCATCAATAAATTCCTGTGTGGAAGAAAATCTCTTATCAAAACGTACAAATCCCGTAGAAACTGACAACTCATATGGAACAAGAGTCAGTTCCTTTAGACGCAAAAGCTGTGAATCAATAAACTTACAGATGGACGCAGCCTTCTCCACGTTGGCGTTTTTCTTGATAATAATAAACTCATCTCCGCCGTAACGGCATAAAAAACAGTTGAACTCTAGGGCAACACGTCTTAAAAGTCTGGCAATCTGAATTAAAACCACATCGCCCTCATAATGACCAAAATTATCATTGATACTCTTAAAATTATTGACATCAATAAAGATCAGGAAGGCATTACGACGTTCTTTCTCAGAGAGCTGCAATAGATTATCAAGATTTCGTCGTAATTCATTAAGATTATTGGTACTCGTAAGTGCATCAACACAGATCCTCAAATGCTGACTTAAAGTCATCAAAAAAACAAAAGTAACAGCAAAGGCTACCGGCATAAGAGGACCAAAGAACATGAGGCTTAATGGAACAATTAAAAAAGGAGCAATGCAGATTATGCACATAAAAAGAAATTCAATGCGATAATAGGTTATTTCCTTTAATATTTCCTTGTTGGCATTGATGATACGCACAGTATTCATAATACAAATACCACAATAAAAAAGAGTAGCCAGAAGCGAATCAACATAGAAAACATTTCTTATCACCCCATCATTATATGCAATCATAAGCACGTAACCATTGACAGGGATTCTAATAACATCGTAACAGATATAAAGAAACGGCAAAGATATAACCACAAACTTGATATAGCGCAAATTCGAGGAACTGACGACGAAATAAGAAAAGATACAAATAACAAATGGCACCATCACAGATAAAATGGTCTTAAGAGAATAACAGAACAGTGTATATGGCAGCAACGAATTGCAGTTTATGTCCAAAGTAACAAAGTAGCAGGTATCATCAAGTGTTTTGCGCATCACCACATCAGAAAACACTAGCAGGATCAGTAGAAAATCTATACAAAATAGGATCCACTTGCGTTTATCAATGTTCTTTAAAATATAAAATCCTATGATGCAATATATGGCAATGCAAGTGTAATCAATTTCAATGGCATAGTAGGTTACATTCATAAAAAAATCCAAAGTCTATGACAAAAAACTACTACCGTCAATCGTAAGCCCGTCTATGATTTTTTTTTCGCTTTTTTTGTAAATACATCTTACGATCGGCAATCTTGATAACCTCACTCATCGTTTTATCAATCCCACCCAATTCAGTAGTACCTAAAGAAATACTTAAATCAAGATTATGCATATTTGCTAAGGCCTTTTGATGAACGATTTGTTCAAGAGCAAGCAACATATTTTTTAAATCAGACTCGGACTCATGTTCAGAGATAATGGCAAATTCATCTCCACCTATACGAGCAAAAAAAGCATTGGTGGTCAAAGACAGGTCATGCATACCTTCAGCCACAGTACGTAAGGCAAGATCACCGGTAATGTGTCCATAATTGTCATTTATTTTCTTAAAATCATCAATATCCACATAGGTAAGATAAAAGTTAGTGCGTGATGAAGACATTACCGAATCAAGATAACGCATGAAACGATTACGATTATTAAGTCCAGTCAAAGCATCAATAAAAATCTTATTATCATGAAGATTGATAAAAACAAGAATAACAATAATAGTGGCCGCAACTAATAAATAACTATTAATGAAAGGATTGTAGAACACCTGAAACACAAACATGATTACGGTATAGAATAAAAATTCAATGATGGCAAACTGCTCTCCAAAGTTATTAAGTCGCACAATTTTAATTACACAGGCAAAAAAAGTAATAAAGTAAAAGAGTACAATTATGGACTGTAAAACAACAAAGAAATCACCATATATCGGTTCACCAAAGAGATTGAGCGTAAAAGCAAAACCATAAAAAGGAGATAATGCAATAAGCATCATGGAGATTTCAAGGGGGACACTCAGCAGGTACCTAAATGAAGTATTCTCAAAGAGATTAGAAAACCCTATACGTTCAAAGGTTACCTTTAAAAAAAGGTAAGGAACAAAAAGCCACAACGAGATTTCAATACAGATAACGATATAATGGAGCCAAATATAAGAACTAAACGGTAGAATTAAAGCAATTACTTTAATAATGGAAAGCAGAGACAAATCATAACAAAGGAGCAAAAACTGCTTATTTAGCGAAGAATGTTCTCTCAAAACTGCTCTTATAATAATGAACAGTAACAGAAAGACAAAAACAAATACTTCAATTCTGAGTGTTAGCCACATGCGTTCTTCTTATTCAAAGCTTGCAGATAAAGAGCCTGCTCTATCCTTGTATAAATAATTATCTTCAACAGCATCTCGCTGTTGTTCAAGACTAATGGCCTCACGATGCTTGATAGCCTCAGCTCGATAATCTTTAGGATTTTCCTCAAGATAAATATTTTTCTTCTTAACATTCGGATTTTTGCTAAAACTAGCGGATAACGATGATTCTGCAGAAACATTGATATTTTTCTTATTCATTTTGCGTTCGCCCGCTTCCCTAGACTTATCAATGTTATAAAGCTGCTTTTCGGTAACCAATATTTCATCAACGGGTTCAGGAATATTACGAAACAAAACAGCCTGAAAATTATTATCCTCGGCTTTAGATTTCAAAAGAAACTTACGTGGAGTAAGATTTCCGTCATCATTTTTAATCTTATGCTCTTTGGCTCTGTCAAACAAATCATCTAAGTCATCAAACAGCTCGACTTCATGACCTGCATCGGCATGCTTATCCTTGTCAGCTTTAGTCAGTTCTGATCCCTTTTTTACTTGCTCAAAAGGGATTTTTAATTCATCATCAGAAAAGGCAGTAAAGGGAAAAGTAAACAATACAAGAATGGCCAAAAATCTCATCATGATATTCATAGTATAAAAACCTGCAAACAACGTTACATTAGCCAACTCATACCTAGGCATGCTTCCGCTTGCACCAACTCTAAACATGTATGTCATTATTTATGATTTAACAAACAATTTAAGTGAGCAATGTAACAATCAGAAGAAAAAAAAAATTGCGTCACACAGAAATCAACATAATCACTGAAAAGATTTTTTAAGACAGAATTTAATTTATTATACTTATAAGATATATGCTGTCTTCATGTTTAGCAAGTATAAAATTAGATTATATTCTCAAATTTAGGAATTAATCTTGATAATTATAATTCAGATGTACGCTCTATTGCTATATCTTCATATCATTTTCAATACTAAGTTGTAATACTCTTAATTTGATGTCTTCATTAGAGAACATGAACATTTACTTTTTAGGTATATAGAGCTTTTTTGTGCAATAAAGAAAATTTAAAAAAAATGACATATAAATAGTAAAATA
>CACYBT010000128.1 GCA_902772715.1 uncultured Succinivibrio sp. | reverse complement strand
TATATAGTCGGATAAAGCAGGACCATCCCACACATGATATCCATGATTTTCAGGATCTTCATTAACTGCCAGTTTGATCTCGCTTATTTGTTCATCCGTCAATAAGCTAGGTCGTCCTTTTTGTTTTACAGCAACAAGAGCCTGCCATCCTTCCTCATCAACTCGCTTCACCCATGTATTTAAAGTTCTTTCTCCATCCCCGCAATATTGTGAAAGTTCGCTTGGTGTCATACCACTCAACAATAAGTTAACCATAGAAACACGATGAACGAATTTATTATCGGCGCTTTGTTTTACAATTTGTTGTCCTTCTTCTAATAGACTTTTTGGATTATGTATAAAGCGATGGATTTTCATAATATCACCCCCATCACTATTATAGCATATGTTAAGTTATTACGCTATTATTTAATGCGTATACTATATCTATAGTTTTAAAAGAATAAGGGGCAATCTACCATCGAATGAATTAGGAATATCTGCACCTTTTGCAAAGACTTTTTAATCGTCTTGCCATCTTCATCTTTAATAGCTTTTAATTCACAAAGATTCTTTGCTGTATTTTGTCACGAATGCGATATCTGCTATCTATAAGGGGATCTTTGCCAGTATCTAAACCGCAGACATCTCCATTGTCTTCTACCTCGAAATAGATAACGCCTTATCCATGTCCTTTAGGTCATGTGGCATGGAGATAATCTCCATTGCTGATTCCATTTGGTATTTTGATATGAATATTTTAGGGAGATTTTGTAATAACGACTAGATGAACATACAGATTAAAAGTAGAATAATAAAAGTGGTACTTATTTATTGACATGCTTGAATATGATATGACATAAATAGCGCTAGATGCAGAGTTGCATACACAGGTTTGGTATGGGGTAAGACATAATCATTCTTATCTATTAGATACCTAAATCTTATGAAGAGCAGACTGTTGTGCTTGAAATCTTTGGTGTTTTTTGTCGCTTGTTTTTAACTGTAGTTTGAGGGGTTATTATGAAGAATGAAAGAACGCATTCTAAATATCAGGCGATTACTGATGATAGCCTCAATGCTAGCCTAAATTCTGTAGCTCCTACAGGTTATGATCAGTTAACTGGGCTTGCTGGCATCGGATGTTTCAAGAATACTGCGCAAAAAATACTTGAAGAGATCTTTACAAACGAGGATACCGCGGTTATGGTCTATTTTGACCTTGCCGGTATGAAGGTCTTTAATATCAGTTTTGGCTTTGATGAGGGGGATAGACTTATTCAGGCTTTTGCCAATATTCTTATCGCGACCTTTGATAGAGAACACTGCTGCCGTTTAGGCTCGGATCATTTTGTCATCGTTAGTAATGCCGAGAGTATTGAATCTAGGTTAAAGAATGTTTTTGAAAAATTAGAGTGCGTCAATTCAGGAAAAACTCTTAAGGTAAGTGCCGGAATTTATGCACTGTCAGGACCTGAGGAAAATGTTATCTATGCTTCAGACCGCGCCAAGATGGCCTCGGATGTCAACAGAATTTCCTATGAGTCCAAGTATACCTGGTTTAACGAAAAGATGAGTGCGGACTATCTTTTAAAGTCCTATATCATCTCGCATATCGATCAGGCCATTGAAAGGGGCTGGATCCGTGTCTATTTTCAGCCGGTGGTAAGAACTCTCACCGGTAAACTCTGCAGTTTTGAGGCGCTGGCACGCTGGGAAGATCCAACTTACGGTTTTTTGCAGCCGGGGCAGTTTATTTCTATCCTTGAAAATAATTATCTGTCACTAAATCTTGATCTTGCTATTGCCAGACGCACCGCTCAGATGATGCGTCAGCGTCTTGATTCCGGTAAACCGGTGCTGCCAGTTTCCATCAACTTCTCGCGTAATGATTTTGCGGTAGGAGATCCTGTTGTAGGTATTGAAAACATCATAAAAGAGTTTAATCTTCCTTCAGATTTCTTTTTTGTGGAGATTACCGAGTCGGCTGTGATTAAAGATAGTTCGCTGATGCGCAGCATGATTGAACGCTTTCATGAAGTAGGTGTGGATGTATGGATGGATGATTACGGATCAGGATATTCCTCACTCAATGTGCTCAAGGATTTCAATTTCAATGAAATCAAGATTGATATGGTGTTTCTGCGCAATTTAAATGAACGCTCGAAAATCATCATTAATCAGACTGTGCAGATGGCAAAAAAACTTGGTATCCATACCCTCGCCGAAGGTGTGGAGACCAAGGAGCAGTTAGAATTTCTTAAGCAGATTGGCTGTGAAAAGATTCAGGGCTATTACTACAGCAGGCCTCTAAGTTTCGCTGAATTTGAGGAATATATGGCCTCTAAGCACATGGATATTGAATCCCGTGAGATGGCTGCATTCTATGACAAGGCAGGACTTGTGGAAATCTCAAGTGAAAAGCCTACTGCACTGTTTTTGTATGGTAAGGACAAGAAGTTTAGACTTTTATATGAGAATTACGCCTATAAAAACAGTATTGTCAGTGAACAGTTAACCGATGCCGAGGTTATCGAAATCAACATGAACATGGCTGATTCATCCTTGGGGCTTAAATTCCGCAATCTTGCACAGCGCGCCATTGATAACGGTGGCGAGGTGACGATGGCCTTTGTCGATCGCGACCGCTATTACCTGTTTTCCTTTGAACTTGTAGTACAGGACATCACTACCTCACTGCTTTTGGCTCATATTGACGCCACCAATTACGATTATGGCACAAGCCAGAACGTGCTTTTGGATAATACGTTGCGCAATATTCTGTCTATCTATGACAGTATTTATCTTATTGATACCATGGCGGATTCAAGAACTGTCATTGTCATTGATCTCCCTAATGAGACCAACGGTGAGACTATCTATGGACTTAAGGCTTTCTATACCAATTATCAGCAGCGTCATATTTTTCCAGATGATCTTAAGCGTTTTAGACAAATGATGGAACATGATTTTGTGATTGACAAAATCAGCTCTTTTAATCGTGGCTATTATGAGGATTTCTTCCGTATCAAAAATGCCAATGGCGATTATGAGTGGAAGGATATTGTCATTATCATGCTTCCTGAATCCGATAACAGACAAATGCTAGCCTGCATAAAACTCTCATCACTTGAGTTCCAGTATGAAGTGGATGAGGCCTTATCACACGTTTTGTCCACGGATAACGCTGACAAGGCTAACACCAAGCATGAGTTAGATTTATCCATGTGGCAGTCGCTTTTGAATCAGTCTGATATCAAGTTTTTCTGGAAGGATAAGGAGCGGCGTTTCGTTGGTGTCAGCCAGCCTTTCCTTGACTATTTCTCTCTTGATTCAGTAGACAGGATTAAGGGACTTACCGATGATGAGGTGGGCTGGCATGCCAATAATGTTCCTTACCGCGAGGATGAAATCAATGTTCTCACCAAAGGTAAGATTATCAGAAACTCTTACGGTCAGTGTATCGTTAATGGTGTTTTAAAGCCAATTGCTGCTACCAAGTTCCCGATTTACAGCAACGGTAAAATCGTGGGACTCATTGGCTATTTTGTCGATGTCAGTGACGAGATGCAAAACTTTAAGACAAATAGAGATTCATCTTTCGTGGATGCAGCAACTGGTTTTATGAATTCACGAGGTATTATACTGACTCTTTTGGAAATGGACAATGAACTGCGCGAACAAAATCTGGATTACACCATTATTGTTTGTGATGTGCCGGCTGTCTATCTTCTAAGACGTGAATACGGTACTAACATTTCCGCTAAACTTATAAAGGCTGTTGCTGAGAAAATAAGACAGATATTTTCGCCTCTGGTTAGTGTGGGACGTTTGCAGGGCAGTAAATTCCTTATCTGCTATAGGAATTCTGAGGAAAGGTTAAATACGCTTCTGCAAAAGTTAGGCGACGAGATCCACTCTATAAAGGAAGTTTTGTCCATAAAATGCAGTCTTACTGCCAATTTCGGTGTGGCCAAGGGCTCAGAGACCTCGGGGATGCAGAAAGTTATTGATCTTGCTACCGAACGCATGCTTAGTAGCAACAGTATTGAAAAGATTGATTCCATCTATATTCCTGATACTTACTCAGATTTTCCAATTGCTTATACTGTCATTCATCCCATCATTGCGGACAGAAAGGTTATTGATCTTGAATTCCTCTATGCCAACAGCAAGTACTGTGAGGTTTCAGGCAAGCATTTAAAAGATCTGGTGGGACATACCTTTAAAGAAGTATTCCCGAATGCTGATCCGCAGTGGTTGCCAGCAACCTATCGCGTCGCTTTCGGTGAAGTCACCTCTGGACGTGTCTATGAGGCCATTATCCGTCATTGGGTGCAGTTCTACTGTGCACCTACCTCTAAACCAGGATGTTGCTCCATGGTCTTCACCATTATTGATGAAGATATTAAGACCTTTGATTCGTTGACAAGAGGCAGGACTACCGATGACTGTATCATCAAGGTGTCCAGAACCTTAAACAATGAAAAGGATATCAATGTTGCCATCAATGCCGCTCTTAACCTGCTTGGACAGGTGATTGTAGCAGACAGACTATGTGTGTTTGATATCGAAGGCTGGATTGTGCATGGTACGGCTGAATGGTGTAAAAAGGGTGTATCTTCGCTGATGCAACAGATGAGGACTTTTGATTATGAATATATCTCTTATTGGGAAAAGATCCTGCTTGATGACACCAGTGTTGTTGTGAATGATATTGGTGCGGTGGCAGTCTTCAATAGAAGATTATATCAGTATCTAAAGTATGTGAATATTCATAATTTTATGGCCGCACCTCTTTACAATGAAGGACGGCTGGCAGGGTATATCGGAGTGCAGAATTTCAAGGTCGACGATGTGATTGACATAAGACGACTTTTAGAGACATCCTCCTATTTCTTTGCTGATAGATTGGCACTAAGTAAATCCCTTAATAAACTCGAACGTTTAAGTTCACACGATTCGCTTACGGATGCTAAAAGCCGCAATGCGCTTTTTGAGAAGATGGCGGAACTTGAGAAGAGTTCAGGAATTGCCGGTGTAGTGTTTGCAGATCTCAACAATCTTAAGTTCATCAATGACAACAGTGGGCATGCTGCTGGAGATGAGGCTATACGCGGTGCCGCCAATCTGCTTTTCCGCTTCTGTGGCAAAAAAAATGTATACCGCAACGGCGGAGATGAATTTGTGGCACTGCTGCCGGATGTAACCTTAGGAACCTTCGATATGGTGAGAGATAATATCTCAAGGGCTGTCGGATCTATTGAGAATGCAATTCTAGCGGTTGGCTTTGAATGGTGTCAGGATACCAGAAATATTCGTGACTCGATGAAGAAGGCCGACACGAATATGTATGCCAACAAGGCTGAGTACTATAAAATACACGATCGCCGCCATCATAATTGAACTTATATATAGAAGATAAGGTCTTCCCATGCGTTTAAACATTGTCATTGAAGGTTGAGATTCTTCTGCAAAGGCTTGGAACTTAGCACAGGAGTAACACCCAATTAAAATCTAAATACTTTAATTTGGGCATATGATTTTTTTTAAAGCAAAGGTTTAATCATATCCGAGAGTGATCAGTAAATTTCTGCAATTATTTTCATTTTATATTTTTATGAAAATCACAGAATAATAATATTGTCAATAATAC
>CACYBT010000127.1 GCA_902772715.1 uncultured Succinivibrio sp. | reverse complement strand
GAAGGATCTTCCTACTTTAATTGAGAACATTCTCGCTAAGAAAAATCCTTGGGAAATCAAAAATGCTGCTTAACGACTTGTGTATGATACTTTTATGAAGGATATTGCACTTTTTTATGGAAGCTATACAGGAGTTACCCGAGATATTGCAAAAAAAATTGTGGGAAATCTTGGAGCTGATAAAGTAGATCTCTACGATATTGGTAAAGATGGTGAAAAAATTATGGAATACAATATATTGATCGTTGGAACATCTACTTGGAGTATTGGTGAACTTCAGGAAGACTGGGATTCCTTTATACCAAAGTTACAGAAGATGGATTTTAAGGGTAAAACAGTGGCTCTTTTTGGAACAGGGGATCAAGTCGGATATCCTGATACTTTTTTGGATGGTATGGGAATGCTTTATGAAATATTTAAGAGTCATGGAGCAAACATTATAGGTTTTTGGCCTATTGAAGGGTACGATTTTACGAGTCCATTGCCACTTTATGATAACGAAAATTTTGTTGGATTAGCTATCGACGAAGATAATCAGCCAGAATTGACTGATGAACGAATAAAAAAATGGTGCGATAGTATTCGTCCAATAATAATTCAATAAATAAACCATGTTTACAAAAATATCACCTGGAATTTGTTTGTATTTTTGGCATGAGCATTATCCATAGTTGAAAGGACCGAGCTCAATTTGAAAAGGGAACCGTTGGAGAATGGATGAAAGAAACTGATTCATGAATGAAGAGCAAAAATATGTTATTTATCTAGGAAACAAAAAAACGCAATAGCCACAGATAGTTCAAATTGGATGAAAATAGCTTCCGATTTTGGCGATTTTGCTCTTGTTCTAGCGAGTATTTGGTAATTTTGAATGAATAGCAACTTAACTTAGTTCTTTTGAATGGTCCGTTATTGAGAAAATCCCAATGTTGTACGATTTAATGTGAAGGTTACATCTGCAATATTTGGCGTGATTCCTAATTTAAAAAGCCCAGCAAAAACTGGGCTTGTCGGTTCCTTAATAAAAATAATTACTAGCCAAATTTAATTCCAAATAACTGTGTAATCATAATAAAGAGGATCAGTACAGGAATAATATATTTTAATAAAATCAAAAATGGCTTTAATAAGGTAAATTGAAAGGCACCATTAGAAGTCAGTTCTGACATTAGCATTGCTTTATCCATTCTATAACCTACAAATAAAGCAGCACCAAGTCCAGTTAATGGCAAAATAATCTGAGCTGTAAAGAAATCAAGGAAATCAAAGAAGTTTCTATCGAAAAATATTTTGCTGTCCCATGGTCCGTAAGATAAAGAAGCACATATGCCGATGAGCAGTGTAAAGATAGTCACAAATAAGGCAGATTTTCTTCTTGATATATTCATTTTTTCGGCTAAAAATGCAGTTGCCACTTCATGTAAGAAGATACATGAAGTAATTGCGGCTACAAGTAAAATAAGATAGAAGGCAGAAGGAATAAGCCAATTAAAGAAAGGCATACTCTGTAAAGCAGAGTGAAATACTGAAGGTAATGATATAAATACTAGACCAGCACCAGCTGATGGTTCCGCTCCAACTACCGAGAATACGGCAGGGAAAATGATAAGACCAGCCATAATGGCAACTATTGTATCCAAAGCAGATACTGATAAGGCTGTTTTGCCTAAGTTTACATCAGATTTGAAGTAGGATGCGTAAGTAACAATACCCATGCCTAAAGAGAATGAATAAAAACATTGTCCCATCGCAGCAAGCCATACATCAGGGCTTTTGACTGCTTCAAAATCAAGCTTAAACAGGAAATTGTATCCTTGAGTAGCACCAGGCATGGTTGCAGCGAAAATCACCAAAAGAACCATAATTACAAAAAGTGCTGGTACTAGCATTTTTGAAGATCGTTCAATGCCTTTTTGTACACCAAGTACAATTATTAAGTGGATAAGAGTAAGTACAATTATCAGACATACAACAGGTTTCCAAGGGTTTGAAATGAATTGAACAAAATGTTCTGCAAATACATCTTTACTGTCTCCTGCAATTGCTTGTGCTGATGCTAAATCGTTAAATACGCCTGTAATTGAATCCCATGCGTAAAATAGTACCCATCCTACTACCACATTGTAGTAACAGAGAATGACAGCGGCAACTAAAACAGAACCTATGCCTACAAATTTCCAGTGAGAATTTGGAGCCAATACACTGTATGCATTACCAACATTTGCCCTGGAACTTCTTCCAATTGAAAATTCCGCAATGAGCATTGGAATGCCGAAGAATAAGATGATCAGGAAATAAACAAGCAAAAATGCAGAACCACCGTTCTCACCACATTGTGTAGGGAAACGCCAGATATTTCCTAGTCCGATGGCAGATCCTGCCGCAGCAAGCAAACCACCGATTTTGGATGAAAAACCAACTCGTTTTGATAAAGACATATTCTAATAATACCTAATAAAAGAAAATAAAATCTTGTACTTATATTTTACTTAAATATAAATTTAGTAATCAATTTTTTTTATTGCGTAGCATACATCCCCGTTATGGTGCATAAAAATTAAAAGAAATTAGTATAGCAATGAAGAATTTGTATTATTACAACCTAAACTCTGCAGAAATTATAATTGGCACTTATAATATTAAAATTTTAATCTAGCTAATACTTTGTACTTACTGTATTTCAGGCCG
>CACYBT010000126.1 GCA_902772715.1 uncultured Succinivibrio sp. | reverse complement strand
TCAGGGATCCATTTATTCTCATCAAATGATTTTACGTATGTCACATCCCTGCTGGATATAGTCTGGTAGTAGATATTTGGGAGTTTCTTAATTAAACTTTTCATTTTTTTTTGATATTATTAACTAGTACATCTTAAAGTGTACTAATTAATAATAAAAAGTCAAGATTTTTATGCAGAATTTTCAATTAATTAAGAGAAAAAATATAGAATATTATAACGATATGTGTACTAGTTTATAAAATTTCGGTTATAAGATCTTGTGTATGTTTTTTTCTTAAAGTAATGGACAGACAAATAATTTGACGTAAATCAAAGATTATTGTGTCGAAAAATGTCATACTTTACGGGATAAAGCTGAAAATTTCTGTCTTCTTTGATATATAAAATTTTTTCTGATTTTTAGCTTTATGTCTTAAAAGAATCACAGGATGCTGAAGTTTCATCTTGATTTTAATAGACGAATTACAAAAATGTAATAAAACTATGATACGGTGAGATGGCAGAGAGGCCGATTGCAGCTGCCTACTAAGCAGCCAGTCTCTTTACGGGGCTCGTGAGTTCGAATCTCACTCTCACCGCCACTGTTGATTTTAAGTCTTATCAACCTAGCACCGCTTGCCAACGTTATCTTTCATAACCCAGTAGTTAGTACTAAGATAGCCCCCTCAATGTTTGAAATAAGATGTAAATATATAGTTTCAAAGTTGTCTCTAGATCATCCATTGTCCTAATCGTATCAATCACCCGTCTGGCAGTCGTCATGCTTTTAGTTGGTTATCTTACACTTTAGTAGCAGGTATTTCTTACCGCTTCATTATTTTTGACTGTTCTTGTACTAGAAACAATCTATTATTTTTGCTTTAAAGTTCTATGCACAAGTCATACTTTCAGCGCTTATGATGAAAAATCACTCTCCCCTATAAAGTCAATCATATGGCTCTAGTTCTTAATAGTAGGGTCGATATGTTTGACGATAAAATCCTCATCTTTGAGCATTTTTTTCGACATGCTCAAAGCCTCTTCAAAGTCTTTGGCAATGGCACCGTCAAGATGTTTCCTAATCCCTGCTTTCTCTAAAATCTTGCGAGGCTGTGGTCTTACAGCCGAGAAAATTATGAATGTCTTATGTTCTCTGCAAATTTTTAATATTTCTTCAATAGAGTTTTCTCCAGAGGCATCAAGATAAGGCATAAATCTCATGCGCAGAATAAGAATGCGCGGCATCTTTTCTAAGGATTTTAAGCGATCACAGAATTCTGTAGCAAAACCATAGAACAAAGGACCATTAATTTGCAGGACAATTACATCAGACGGAATGTCAATCTCATCATCATGAGGATCTTCACCATCGTGTGACTCATATTCATTCATGCAGTTCTGACGGCGAATTTCCACAGAACGAGACATATGCCGCATGAAGAGTAATGATGCAAATGTGACGCCAACACCGATGGCAACCGTAAGGTCGACCAGTACAGTCAACACAAAAGTCAAAAAGAGAATAGTTCTGTCAGAAGGACTGATTTTGGCAATCTGAACAAAGTGCTTTAGATCGGACATACCCCAGGAGACCATGAATAATACCGCAGCCAGTGCTGCCATTGGGATATAGGCAAGAATATCCATTGATGTATATAAAAATATAAGTAAAAATACAGCATGGCAGATACCAGCCACCGGTGTTCTGCCTCCTGCTTTGACATTAGTTGCAGTCCTGGCAATGGCTCCGGTAGCAGGAATTCCTCCGAAAATTCCAGAGGCGACATTGGCCACTCCCTGTCCTATCAATTCCTGATTTAAAGAATGTTTATGACCGATAAGTCCATCGGCAACCACAGCAGAAAGCAGCGCTTCAATGCCTGCCAAAAAAGCTATGGTAAAGGCTGATGGAACAAGATCTCGGATCTGGCTTAGTGAAAATTCTGGCCACACCGGTGCTGGCAGACCTTTAGGTAGACTTGGAAAACGAGTGCCAATGGTTTCTATATCAAGTTTAAACACAAAAACGATTGTAGAAATAAGCAAGATAGAAACCAAATAAGATGGGATTTGTGGTGATATTTTTTTACTTATAATAATGGTTAGCAGTCCTAAAAATCCCATACAAAATGCTATCGGATTTATTTCATTAAAATTTGTCAGGTACACATACCATTTATTAAGAAAATCAGCGGGAATGTTTTCAACTCCAAGACCAAAAAAATCTTTGACCTGACTTGAGGCGATAATTACGGCAATACCAGTGGTAAATCCTGTGATAACAGGGTAGGGAATGTATTTTATGAGTTTTCCCAATTTAGCATAACCTGCGACAATCAGTATAAGTCCTGCCATAATCGAGGCGATAATCAGTCCATTGAAGCCATAATTGCTAATAATGTCGAATATAACCACAACAAATGCACCGGTAGGTCCACCTATCTGTACTCTTGAACCACCTAACAGCGAAATGAAGAAACCGGCTACTACCGCAGTTACAAGTCCTTTGTCAGGAGAAGCCCCAGAAGCTACAGCCATAGCCATGGCAAGAGGCAACGCAACGATTGCCACGGTAACTCCAGCAACTACATCTGAGCGGAATGTTTTGAAATTGTAGCCTTCACGTAAGCAGGTAATCAATGCGGGAACAAAAGGATTTGCGGATTTCATAACTTGGTCCGTTTGGAATTAATAAAGATTGCAACCTGTTTTTTATAAAACTGTGCGACGAATAACAATTTTTAAATTTTATAATGTAAATTTTTTATGTGCAATATATTTTTTGTTTTTCATGTGCTCATCATTTTGCAACTATATATCTATTTTTTCATATTACTTGATATAAGAGGAATTGGGTGCCATAATAAAGAATATCTTAGGGGGTGTATTTTGGTTTCGACCGGAAGCGTGAATTCCTAGGAGCATGTCGAGTGGCGAAAACTCGTTAAAAAGTCGTATAAAAATAGTCGCAAACGACGAATCCTACGCATTAGCAGCTTAATAACCTGCTCGGTGCCCTCAGTTCTAAGTCTTTCTAGTGACACTTAGTCGTACTGGGGTCAGGACTTCACTAGATCGTGTGGAATCCCCGTCTGTGGATGAAGCATTAAAAAAAATTACAGACTGGGTACTTTGTGGCGTGGCGGTCCGCAGCGGGTATCGAGATTAATGATTGCCTAAACATGTAGCGCCGAAGATGCAGTC
>CACYBT010000125.1 GCA_902772715.1 uncultured Succinivibrio sp. | reverse complement strand
TCTTGAGCAGTTTCCGCATATAAATGGGAAACTGACTTAGTACATAGGGTTGGTTTTCAGTTATCTAAAATTTTTTCAAGAGGGGCTTGACATTCGCCATATCCTCACATAAGGGTTTTACAGCGCCTTTTGATAAACTACATCGATAATATAGTAAAACATCCCGCTCGATAGCGGGTTGTTTTTTTTCCACATCCTAATTTTCTTAATCTTGCTCTTCTGTTTTTGCAAAGTACCTAAAAAAAAAATACACGACAAAGAAAAAAGTAGGATATAAATCAGAAAAAATAAATACAGTTCAAGACAGTTTATGAAAACTAAAATATAATCATACTGTCATGTACGATGAATTTATGAGGAAAAAGAATATGCGAAAGTCAAATATAATATTAAACGTGATTGCTATAGCATGTTTTACTGCAGTAGGCTGTACTTCTCACACCAAATATGAGGCTCCACCTTCACTTAAAGAATCCGCAGGAAAAACCGGTGGTGCTCATGCCAAATTCAATAATTATTTTCTAGAACAGAATGCATATGCGGACTTCAAGGTTACTCTTCCAGAACATCCTGCTGCTAAATCCGCCTTATTTAAAAATGATATTGAAGTATACAAAGAAACCCGTAAGTTCAAAGATACCAAAATGTGGACTGATGCCAAAAAATATGCCGACTACAGTCCTGAAAACATGTGCCTGTATTTTTCAGAGGCTGCAGGAGTTGAACTCTCCAAAGAGAAAACGCCTTGGACCTATTATCTCATCGGAAAACTCTCAGGAGATGCAATAAGTGGCGGAACGCGTTTGGCCAAAAAAAACTACAACAGAATGAGACCTTATGTTTATTTTAAAGATCGTACCTGCTCCACTAAAGAGGATGATGATGCCCATATCAAATCAGGCGCCTATCCTTCAGGACATACAGCCTACGGCGAACTCATAGGTTTGGTTTTATCTGAAATACTGCCTCAAAGACAAAATGAAATCATCACTGCTGCCCATCAGTATGGCTATTACAGAGTAATCTGCGGATTCCATTGGGCATCAGATATCGAGGCCGGCAGAAAAGCTGCCGCTTATGTAAATGCTAGACTGCATGCCGATCCTGAATTTTTACATGCTGTACAAATGGCTAAAAAGGAGTTAAATAAGAAATAACTCGCTAACTGTAGCAATACACTTAAAATCCTGCTACTGTTAAAATTGACCTCAAGTCTGAAAAACTTAAGACTTGAGGTTTTTTATTGTATTTTGAAGATCCATGCGTAAATCTTTTGCATGTTAATGCAACGCTAACGCACGCTGACTGAAACTACCGCTGAGTTAAAAGATAAACAAGATAGAGACCATAACCGGCAAGGAACACCATGCCTGTCACTCGCCCTGTCTTTTTAAAGGCAAGACTTACTCCCCATAATACCATTGCAGAAACAAGTGCCGTCAACCCGTCAATAAAAAATCCCCTCGCAAAAGGTATAGGAATAATAAGTGAGGAAATACCAAGAACAAACAGGATATTAAAGATATTACTGCCTACGACATTACCTACGGCCATATCGGCATTTCCCTTTCTTGCGGCTGTCACCGAAGTGGCAAGCTCCGGCAGCGACGTCCCTAAGGCCACGATTGTCAGTCCGATAAACTTTTCTGATAAACCGGCAAGAGTAGCAATTTCCACGGCTGCATCCACAGCAATGTCCGATCCCAGCACTACAACGGTACCACCAATTAAAATCAGGGCCAGGTATTTTAGCAGGGATTTAACATCACCTGAAGGACGCTCTGATTTATCAATCCGGTTACTTTTTGCACTTATATACAGAAAATAGAGATAACCTAAAAAAAAGATACTTAAAATAATTCCGTCGATGCGGGTTAACACCCCATCAAAAAAACCTAATGCAAAAAGAACTATGGTTATAAAAATCATAAAAGGCATATCAATGCGGTATGATTGTCTATCTATTTTAAGAGGTACCAAAACAGAAGCCAGTCCCAAAATCACCAGAATATTAATGATATTACTGCCAACAATATTTCCTACAGCAATGTCGGCTGTCCCCTTGCTGGCTGCGGCAATACTTACAGCAGCCTCTGGCATACTTGTACCCATGGCTACAATCGTAAGTCCAACAATCATTTGCGGAATACCTAACGACGTTGCAATACTGGCACATCCTTCTACAAACCAGTCAGCCCCTTTGACCAACATTACAAAACCTAAAACAAGTAACAATAATTGTAAAAGCAACGTCATAAATTTAAGATCCTCAAAAAACACCGTATTATACCACATTAGAATTTATGATAATATGAGACAGCACGTCTTGCTATTATGACTATGCAGGCGAGAAAGCCCGCGACTTTTGTTGTCTGGACCGACAATTGAATCTGTTTCCTCTGATCTTTTTGGCACAGTAAATATCTTTTTGTAAATTAGTTACGAAAATGCTAAATTACTTTTATAAGCCCAAACAATTTGTTAAGCAGTAATGCTAAACCCACAGAAATAATTACAGAACCGAATTTATCGGAAAACACTATAAAAAAATCTATGGCATCGGTATTGGTTTTGCCAAAAAGTCCTGCAAGATTATCTCTCTTGGAAATCTTGCCAAACCTTCAGAACAATAGTCAGTTTTTGCAGAAAAATAAGGTTCGTGTTTAGAAAATTTAAAGCAGGGCGTAATGTCCTTTATTTTTGTCTTCATTAGAGGCTGTGAATAGTAACGAATTTAGACTTGGACATAATCTTGAAAAACTCTGCCGCGGTGGAGCTTTTGTCTTATGATCCTTTTGTCTTCGATTGTTCTTAAGTATAAGCGACTATCCTGTGCAGTCTTGGATCGTTTCGGAAAATCCACTTATAACCTAGGTACATATAAAGTAAATATTTTAGTGAGCAGCGCTTATTTTTTATACTCTGCCCATTCTTCTCCTTTTAGTTTATACATGCTTGTCCCTTTAAAATTCAGGAAGAGGGCATTGGTAGATTCTGCAATAAATGACTGCATAGGCAGATCGGTTACAATATCATCAATATTGGCAGTAGCATGTTCTTTTGAAAATACGTTATTTTCGATGGCCCTTTTGATTAGTTCGGAGATGGCAAGATAACTGTGAGGTCCTTTGAGGTGATGTTTGGTCACCGGGTAGTCAACGCCGAAGAATTTAACCATGACCGGTACCGTGGTAATGGTGTCGGTAGGGATTTCTCTTAATCTTGCAATCTGCATCTTATCTCCACGTATGGCGGCACCATGTTCAGGTACAATCATCAGCATGGTGTTGCGTTTGCGTTTTGACAGCATCTCAACAAGTGCTGAGAGATCTGATAACATGGTTTTGAGGCGCGGATAGTATGGTGCTGAATGTTTTTCTCCTAGAATATGATTGCCATCGTGAAGACTTATTAGGTTCATAAAGCCGAAGATCTGACCTGATGATTTGTCGGCAATATTGACAAAGGCTCTGAAGACATCATCATCAGCACTGATGGTGGTGCCGTCAAAAGAAGTATATCTTGTATTCAACTTGTTTAAAGGATAAATATTGTCCGGGAGCCCCGCAAGATCATGCAGTGTCTGCTTATAGCTACCGTATATGCCGTTATGATCAAAAAAGACATAGATCTGATAGCCAATTCTTTCCATGGCCGTTAATAGCTGACATTCTTTTT
>CACYBT010000124.1 GCA_902772715.1 uncultured Succinivibrio sp. | reverse complement strand
TATTATTATGATAATATTAAACCAAGATGACAATGTACACAAAGTCTCCGTCTATGTTTAATTTTGTGTATTTTGACAAAAATAGAATTATATTTATAGGGATATTTTCATGGAAGTTGTTATTGATGATGCTAATTCGCAGGGAATTGGGATAATTCATGTCGATGGACGAATTGATGCTTTGAATGCTGGAAAATTTGAAGAAAAAATTCTCCCGTTGTGTCAGAGTGAAGATAAGGGCTTTGTTTTAGACTTTTCTAAACTTGTGTATATTAGTTCTGCTGGATTGCGCGCTATTTTAAAAATGGCTAAACAATGTAAAGCAGTTGGAAAGAAAATTGTGATTTGCAATCTTGCCTCGGAAGTTAGGGAGGTTTTCACAATTTCAGGTTTTGATCTCATCATAAAAATAAGTGAAAACACTGATAGTGCTTTAAGTCAGATATCAGAGGAGTAGCTATGAAGACCATTGAATTACCTGCGTCAATTGAACAATTGGCATATATTAATGATAACTTGCGAGAATGCATGACTGGCAAACTTGCCCCTCTCCTATTGAAAACGCAGTTGGTAGTTGAGGAACTGTTGGCAAATATTTCCTCATATGCCTATGATGGCAGCGCTGGTGTGGTTGAGTTCTCATGTGGTTCAGTAACTTTCGATGGTAAACATTTTTTGCGGATTTCTTTTTTAGATCACGGCAAACCTTTTGATCCTTTTTCCGTAAATCTAGATCCTCATGCAAGTGATAGTATAGATGACAGACCTATAGGTGGATTAGGAATTCATTTTGTAAAAACATTGTCGACTCACTATATGTATTCACGGTTTTCTGACACCAATGCAGTTGATATCTTGATTGATGCCTCTGATTGTAATAAATCAAATGAGAAGTAGGCTTTGTGTCTGCTGGGATAGAAGTGGTGAAGGAAGGGAGATTATCTGAACTTTTTGTTTAGATAGTATTATTAAATATGAGAAATGTTGCTCAAGCATTAAAGAATATGCGTTTTAAAACAAAGGTTCTCTTGATAGCATTTTCTCTTATATTTTTCCCGCTATGTATCTGTAGTACGTATGTTTATCTGTCACAACAAAAAGTTTTAATTCTTGAAGATTCTCAGTCAATTAGAGTAGAAGAAAAATTACTTTCAGAACTGATCTCTGACAGTTTTCGCTGGAATATCAGTGAACTTATGCTTCATATTGCGGTTACAAAAAAATCATTAGAAGGTCAGAGTAAAATTATAAAGGATGGATTAATACAGGCTTTTAATCTGTATGACGATGCTTTGACCCTAATTGTCACGAATAATCTTCTCTCAAGCATTAATTCTGGTAGATTACATGTCTTTATCTATAACAGAGAGTCCCCTGAATTAAGTATTTTTTATCGTGACAGTGACCGCGAATTATTAGAAGGGAAAAATGATTTTAGTTTAGGAAACCTAGAATATATACTGTCAAAATACATAATAGATGATGAATACTCTTTCTTTTTCATTTATCATAAAGACATTCCATACCTTATCTGTGTAACTAACTTCAATAAGTATTTAAGAATCTGTTGCTGTTTAGATCTTGTATCAATGTATAGGTTATATTCTAATGATGTCAGTAAGGAAAGTATTAAACAGGATTTAAATGCTACTTTGTCTTCTGTAAATTTCATTGACTATCAGAATTCCTATATAAAACTGTACGATGCCAAGGGTAATGCTTTAAATATACTAAACGACAATGATGAATTACTTAATCTGCCTCAAGAGATTCTTGATAAATGCCGAGAGAGTAATAATAATTGGATTGGGTATTTTAATTATAATGATACCAAATATTATACCAGCATAAGTTATTTACCCTCACTTGAATGGTTTGCTGCTGTCATCAAAAATGTCCAAAGACCAGTCGACAATCTTCGCAAGAATTTAGCAAAAGTTTTTGTGGTTGGTTTCATCATGGTTCTTTTGTCTATTTTCTGCTGTTCTTATTTGCTGAAAAGACCATTGACTAATATTCAGAGAATTGTCAGCAGTGCAGAAAAGATAGAACAGACAGAAGATCTTGCAGATGCTAAGGATTTAGAAAAGCTTAATCTTGATTTGCCAGTGAAAAATAATGATGATATTGGAAGACTAGCAAGAACTTTCGAAAAGATGGTGGGATATCTGTCAAATAATGTGAATCTGTTACTTACTGCAAATGCGCAAGAAGATCGCTTAGAAGGTGAATTAAATGCGGCAAAGGCTATTCAGATAGGTATTTTGCCTGCTGATTTGACAGTCCCGGACTTACAGCCTTTAGATATCAGTGGCTGTATGTTTCCTGCCAAACAGGTGGGCGGAGATCTATATGATGTTCTACCTCTTGATGATCACCGTGTAGCTATTATTATCGGTGATGTTTCAGATAAGGGCGTTCCTGCAGCACTATTCATGTCTATGAGTGTGACTATCATTCGCGAGTGTATAAATTTAAATCTGTCACCTAAGAATATTATGAATGAAGTCAATAAAATTCTTTGTGCACATAATCCTAATATGATGTTTGTGACTCTGTTTGTTGGTATTTTAGACAAAAATACGATGTCACTTTGTTATTCAAATGGCGGTCATTGCCAACCGCTGTATTACAAGAATGGTGTAGTTCATATTGTAACTGGTTTATCAGGACCAGCACCTGGTGTTGTTGAAAATTTTGAATACAGTGAATTTGTTGAGAATATAGATGGAGCCTCATGTTTCTTTATGTATACTGATGGTGTCAGTGAGGCTCAAAATGAAGAAAAAACTTTATTTGGTGAGGAACGTATCAAGACATATATCGCGAAACATGGAATGCAGGGAGCCCATGAGATTTTAAATGGACTTATGGATGAAATTGCTAAATTCAGACAGGATGCGTTGCAGTCTGATGACATTACCATGCTAGCCTTGTCTTTTGCTCATTCAGAGAGTGGAGCACGAGCATGAAGTTTAGCCTAACCTTTAGAAGTAAACTTGTGAGTCTCTTGGTATTTTTTTCAGTTATACCAACGGCAGCAATGCTTTTTTACCTTATTTACAGTCAGAGTGAGGATTTAGAAAAAAAAACGGCATTTCATCAGCAGTCCAACAATGTGATGATTTCGGAGGTTTTTGACAGTTTTTATTATCGTAATCTGACTATGCTATCTGACAGTCTTAGGGGATTGCGCTTTAAATTAAGAATGGTTGGTAATGCCATTATAAGTGCCAATAATTCAAAAGATAACAAAGAAATTCGTTCCGGAACAGAATCTATTATTCGAAACATCATGTTTGAGAGTACCAGAAGCGCTGGTGTGATGGTGATTATTTACGATAAAGAGGATCCGGTAAAGTCAGTTTATGTACGCCCTGAATTCCGTAAACTGTTAAAGGCTAAAAATGTTTTTCATGAAGAGATTAAGAATTTTTTATCAACTACCAGATTTGATAGTAAAGGCTCATACCATGTTATTACGGATAAAGATGACGGTATGGTGTATCTTGGACTGGTGATGCCTATGGGCAATAGAGTTATGCTTATTGCTGAGTCTGTTACTGAATTGCGCACTAATTTTGAGAATGAGAACAACAGAATTATTGATAATGCTGTTTTACTTATGAAAAATACTGAAGAATTTATGTCGAATAAGGGCATGAAAACTTATATTCTTGATAAACATGGCAGTCAGATCATCCCAAGGGTTGATGATAATTACGACAGTACGGTAATGTATATTCCTCGTAATGTACTAGAGGAGGCGAAAAAAAATCTGAGTTTGTCCTATGATGGAATTGTTAACAATGACCTAAAAAGAATGCAGATTGCTTACTACAAGCCGATGGATTGCTTTATTGTATCGGCAACTTCAAAAAAACTGATTTTTTCCTCTCAGATTAATTTGTCTGTGGAACTGCTGGTTTTAGGTTTTATTACTTCAGTTTTGGCTTTTATTCTCGCATATCTGCTTATTTCCTCACTTGTTTCTCCTTTACAGAGTTTAAATAGTCGTACGGGATCATTAAAATATCTCAAACTTACAGATAAGAATCAGGTACAAAAATTCGTCGATTTCATTAATGTGTCCTCTGAACGTGAAGTTAGTGAAATTTCCAAAGCCATATGTAAGATGACGGAGTCTCTATCGAACAATACTATTAAACTTATCAGTTCTCAAAACCGCAGTCGAATGATCGAAGGTGAGTTGAATGTGGCTAAGGAGATTCAGTTAGGTGTTGTAGGTAATCAGTTTGACGATTCTGCTTTTGCTCCTCTTGATGTTTATGCTAGACTTCTGCCTGCTAAGGAAGTAGGTGGAGATCTTTATGATATTATTCCACTTGGTGGCGATAAAGTGGCTATTACGATTGGTGACGTTTCTGATAAAGGCGTTCCGGCTGCGCTGTTTATGGTAATGACACTGACTTTAATTCGTGAAGGCATCTCTTTGGGCATGGACATGAAAAAGTTAATCTGTGAGGTTAACGGTTCATTGGCAAAATATAACCCTAACATGATGTTTGTTACTCTTTTTGTTGGAATTTTGGATAAAAAGACTGGCAGGATTTCATTTGCTAATTGCGGACACTGTAAACCGGTAATAGTCAGTGCTGAAGGCTTACGTGTAATTGAGGATATCAGTGGTCCTGCCATAGGTGTTCTAGAAACATATCAGTATGTGGCATATGAATGTGAGATTCATGATGGGGAGAGACTGTTTATGTTCACTGACGGTGTGAGTGAGGCACATAACAGTGACAGGTCGGTTATTTTTGGTGAAGAAAGAATATATGATTATCTGAAGTCTTCTTATCATAAGAATGTCAAAGACTGCATAAATGATCTCTATTGTGTTTTAGATGAATTTAAGGGGAATGCCACTCAGTTTGATGATATTACGGTATTAGCCCTTGATTATAGAAAGTCGTGATTAGCAACAGGATTTTCTAGTGGGGCTAGATCTTTATGGCTGATGAGAAGACCGAACAACCGACACCTAAAAGACTGAGAGATTCAAGAGAAAAGGGGGATGTGCCTAAATCTCAAGAGGTTCCTTCTGCGGTCATTGTTACCATGGTTACGGCCTACTTTATTGTAGCATCTAAAGACATATTCACATTATTATCTGACTTAGTTGATGTAATCATCAACTATACTCTTTCTTTATCATTTGATGAGGCCTGGCCTCGTCTTTCAAGTCTCACAGTGCTGGTGATGCTAAAGATTGCATCTCCTATTGTGGTAATTGCCATGTTTGCTGCATTTATAGGGAATTTGGGACAGATTGGTTTTATGTTTTCCCCTAAAGCGGCAATGCCAAAACTTGAAAATCTTAGCCCTAGCAAATGGTTTAAAAAAGTCTTTTCCAAAAAAAATGCCTTTGATTTTCTAAAAAATATTATAAAAGTGGTTGTTTTATCTGTTGCTGTTTGGATTTCACTAACCAATAATATACGCTCTCTTTTTATTCTGCCTTATCTAGATATGGGGCATATTTGGCTGATGATGGGCACCATGTTAAAAGATCTTGCCAGTTATGCGATAGCGGCCTTTATATTTTTAGCTATTCTTGATCTAATATATACTAGAATGAAATATATGAAAGATCACATGATGTCAATGGATGAGGTGAAAAGAGAATTTAAAGAATCGGAAGGTGATCCACAAATTAAACAGAAGCGTAAGCAAATTCATCAGGAAATGGCAAATCAAAATACACTTGGCAAAACAAGAAAATCAAAGGTGGTTGTTGTGAATCCTACTCGTTATGCTATTGCAATTGATTATGATAAAGAAAAGGATCCTTTGCCTAGAATTTTAGCTAAAGGTCAGGGCGAAATGGCAAAACGTATGATAGAGGTGGCAAAGGAAGAAAATATTCCGGTCATGCGTGAGCCTCCATTGGCTCGAGCTCTTTTTGCTGAGGGTAATGAAGATGAGAGTATTCCTGAGGATCTGCTGATTCCGGTGGCAAAAATTTTAAGATATGTTGAATTCCTGAAAAATCAGAGATAAATATGGCGACGTATCCTTTGGC
>CACYBT010000123.1 GCA_902772715.1 uncultured Succinivibrio sp. | reverse complement strand
TTTTATTAACTTTATTCTCTGTAATCTTGGCTTTTATGCCGCACTGGTGTTAATTCCTTGTGTTTATGCTCTCATTATTTACACAAACTTTATCCGCAAGTCAAAGTCTGAGACTGCCAACTCGCTTTTGAAGGCCAAGAATGATGTGGAGATTTTAAACACTGTGGCCGTAACCGTACCATCTTATTATGAGAAGGAGATTACCTGCATCAAGACTGCTTTGGATGGTTTTTTTGAGGATAATGAGTTTGGTTTGCGTAAGGTGCGTAACAAAGCCTCCAACATCGCTGAGGCCATCTCCTTTGAGCGCAGCGCCTACTATTCGCTGGCCATGGGATCGGAGCAGACTCTTCTTCCCTTAAAGAAAAATATGGATAAAAACAGTGAGAATACTTCCACTAATGATGCCAAATTCTTCTTCTATTTGGTGTTTTCTAACTTAAGAGAGGCTGCCAAGTCGGTGCATTATGCCATCGATCAGGCTGTAAATCATGTGGCTAACCGCCATACTATTTTCGGTGGAGCCATGAAAGATAGTCTCATCGATCTGGTTAAGCGTATTGACAGAATGCAGGATGATTTGAAGGCGATAGGGGATGTGCCTAATGCGCTCAATGTTGAGGCAATGGTTAAGCATACTAAGAAATTAAACCGTGATATCGACAAATGTCAGATGGAGCTGGTGTCTATCATCGGACGAGAGCATGTCTCAATGCATTCCTCTGAAATGTATCTTACTTTCCTGCAGTGTATGCGTGATCTGGCCAATCGTTACGTGGCAGTCAGCATGCAGGAACGAGCTCTGGCGGAAATTGTCAAAGGGCAGAGTCATGATCGCGAGGCTAATAGTCAGGCAGAGTCTACCGTGTTAGGAACTGCCTTCAGACAGGATAGAGAAGATATCGGTATCAGTGAGAATGCGGCGGAAGATCCTTTGTCGATTGGCTTTTCTGATGAAGGGGATATGATAAATCTGCCTAAATCGCCTGCGGCAACAGAAAAGAAGAATAATTAACTATAATAACTGCATAATCAAATACGTTCTGAGGTTTTTATGTCAGCAAGGATAATTAAGATAGGTAACATTGAGGTCGCTAATGATAAGCCTTTTGTACTTTTTGGGGGCATGAATGTTCTTGAAAGTAAAGATCTGGCTTTAAAGATTTGTGAAAAGTACGTGGAAGTGACCTCCAAATTAGGTATTCCTTATGTGTTTAAGGCCAGTTTTGACAAGGCTAACCGTTCTTCCGTGTTTTCCTATCGTGGACCGGGGCTTGATGAAGGCATGATAATCTTTGAGGAAATCAAAAAGACTTTTGCGGTTCCCATAATTACTGATGTTCATGAGGTTTCTCAGGCTTCGATTGTGGCAGAAGTTGCAGATGTCCTGCAGATACCTGCTTTTTTGGCCAGACAAACCGATCTAGTGGCGGCTATTGCTAAAACCGGCAAGGTCATTAATGTAAAAAAACCGCAATTTTTATCTCCATCCCAGATGATTAACGTTACCCGTAAAATTGAGGAATGCGGTAATAGAAATATCATGCTTTGTGAACGTGGCAGTAATTTTGGTTACGATAACCTTGTGGTCGATATGCTGGGCTTTGGCGTTATGAAAAAAGTGTGTGGAGATTATCCACTGATTTTTGATGTAACACATTCTCTGCAGTGTCGTGACAGTACTGGTGCCGCTTCAGGTGGCAGACGTTCTCAGGTAAGCGAACTTGCGCGTTCGGGGCTGGCTGTAGGTCTTGCTGGATTGTTCCTAGAGTCGCATCCGCATCCTGATGATGCTAAGTGTGATGGACCATCAGCGCTGCCTTTAGACAAATTAGAGCCATTTTTAAGACAGTGTAAGGCGATTGATGAGCTTGTCAAAAGTTTTGAAGAACTGGATACCTCAAAATAGCGACAGGTCTTGCTTAATATTTGATTGAGAAAGGGACAGTCAGTCTGTCCTTTTCAAGGTTGTTCTTTACTGCCGCAATCTAAACAAAACTGCCTCTCATTATTCGCTCCTGTGTTAGAATACTTTTTATTAGGATCAGTTGTTATGGAGTTGCGTATGCATCAGGATGTTTTGTTTCCCAAAGATGGTGAGAATTTTGCAGAACTAATTGAAAAGGGGGGCTATTATGTGGATAAGACCGCTTATTTAAAAGAGCTGTTTTTAACGCGTACTGTAAAAAATCCCTTCTTTATCCGTCCTCATCGCTTTGGCAAGACTCTTAACATGAGCATGATTAAGGAGTTTTGCAAGTTAAACTATCAA
>CACYBT010000122.1 GCA_902772715.1 uncultured Succinivibrio sp. | reverse complement strand
TTCTTTTTTAATCCATACTTCTAATTAAAAACAGATGAAAAATTCAACATTTTAAGGTTACGTAAGTCTCTATCAGTATTATCAAATGGATCTACACAGCATATTGTTTCTAAACATTGTAACAGTTTGGATTTTTCTGACTTTCTAAACTTAAGGTTGTACTCATCAACCTCAGAGGTGCATCTTGTGCAGGGAACGTAAAAGAGTGCCCTCTGTGCACCTGTCGGTCAAGGCAAACCACAAGAAAAAATGACAAAACCCAACTCCAAAATACCTTCTCTGTAAATTATAAAGGTCAATAATAATATGACAGTCAGAGGGAACAGAATACATAAGGACAGAATAATGAACAGATAACGTTGTTGCCGCCCTTATCATAAAGGGAGGGCGAATCCTTGAACTCTGCGGGGATACGGAGAATTCAAGGCGCTGTGGGAATTTTCTGGTGGCAAGATGAAAAGGATGAAACACCTTTACAGGCATTGGAACGAGAATTTTTTGAAGAACTTGAAACTAGGATTGTTATTCAAAAAAATCGCGGTCATAGACTATGATTACCCCGACTTTCACCTGCATATGCAGTGTTTTATTTGCTCTATCGCAAAAGAAAATCTTAAACTGGTGAACATAAGGATGCCCGCTGGCTTCTGTCTAAGGATCTGTAAAGTTTAAACTGGCTTGAGGCTGACAGAGATTTTGTGGCAAACCTTAAACAGATTTTAGAAAAAAAAAGCATCAATCTTTTTTAAAAGACGAATAAGAGCGGCATATCTTGTCCATTGCCCACGATAGACTTCAATGGCATAAGGAGCAACTATCACCTTAAGATTTGACAACTCCTGACTCTCAAGAGCACTAAGACGCGGTATGAAGACATACTCTAGCCACTGATGAAACTCCATAGTATCCATAAAAAAAGGCGTCATACTTAAAAAAGCACTCTCTGGAGGGCGGCCCGCTGGTCCCTGCCACAGGGACATTTTTTTGAGTTCTTCTTCAAGTTCATTCAATAATTTCTTTAATTCTACTAAGGTCACGATTTGCACAGTCATGGTCTTCTCATCTAGCACGTTGTCATCCCTGATCTGTAAAATACTGTTCTAATATAGTCTGAGCCGACAGCGAATCAATACGGCCCTTATCTTTTTTTAAGGCCTTAAAGCCACCTGTCATAAAAATTTCTTCTTTAGCACTCTTGCTTGTCAGTCGCTCATCAACAAAAACGACATCCACAGCAAAACGCTCGGCAAGTTTTTTTCCAAAACTGCGCGCTCTTTTAGTCATATCCTGTTCAGTGCCATCCATATTGTATGGAAGTCCAACGACAATTAACTGAGGCTGCCATTCTTTAAACAGTTTTTGCAACTGCTCATCCTGAGGAATACCATTGACAGCAGTCAAAGCCTTTTGGACCGTAGCCGTACTGCTTACCGTATTGCCGGTTGCAACACCGATATGTTTAATGCCAAAATCAAAGGCAAGGATTGTACTCATTAGGATACCTTAGCACTTCTTTTAAAAACTAGGACGTCTTGAATCCCCAAATAAAGGCGCAACCAACACACTATATTCACGCATACTCTCGTATATATCATCCGCCAGATCCATTTTGAGATTCTGCGGCGCCATTGAAGTCGTAATAACCATAGGCAGATTCAGTTCCCGCCGACAACGTATAAGTTCACTTATCACCTGACGTTCAAACTTGGTAAGACGCTCAACATTAGCCGTGATCCCGTCGAGTATCATCACCCCAACATGCACAAAATGTTCCCAGCGCTGCTGATTTTCCTCATTAACATAGGTATCCCTCTCCATAAAACGAGTTTTCTTCAAATCAAATGTCGAGGCAATATCTACCGTGCTCTCAAATTCATTTAAAATTTTGTTGGCAACACAGTTGCACATGACAGTTTTACCAGAGCCCACACTCCCCCATATAAGCAATAATGGAGGAGAACTTAATTTACCGTCATAACTGCCGGTACTGGTTGCAAAGCCATCGCATACAGATACAGCCTGCTGATTAGCACTATCCACTATAATATTTTTAAAATTAAAATCTCTATTAAACACATGCTGCTCATAAAGGTTACTTATATAGCGCTCACGTTTTGCTTTCTGCTGTTTACTGATTTCCTTGAAAGCCTCCTGCGCTTCTTTTTTCCTGATGTCCTGAATATCCAAATTCTCATCTGGAGCAGACTGTGCATTAACTTTACCGCCACTCAGTTCTTCAATAGCCTTAATCAGCATGCTAAAACCGTTATGCACGGTATTTCTTCTTCTATCTTCCATAGTAGACTTAACCTGTAGCAAAAATAAGTGCCTTATTCTACCATACTATTAGTGTACATTATATTTATAGCGAGCCTATAAACTAACACTGCCGTTCTACAGTATTGGCATTCATATCAAAATAATAGCATGCAACTTTTGACTCACTGAACATGGTTTTGGTAATCTGCCAGGACTCCTTCCAACGCTCCGAAATATTGGTATCGATGTATACTGTGGAAATTCCTGCCTGAATAATGGCTTTAGCACATTCCTGACACACTGGCAACGCATGCACATAAAGTGTGGCTCCAACCACTGAAGAACCATTATAGAGAGCGTTTAAAATGGCATTCATTTCCGCATGAACCACCAGTTTATACTTCAGTTCACGGTTGTGATAACGCTCTTCGCTGTCATTGACTCCGCGGGGAAAGCCATTATACCCCTGGGAAATAATCTGACCTTTATCCCCAACAATAATAGCCCCAACTTTGGTGGAAGGGTCTTTTGACCACATACTGACCTGTTCGGCTATTCTAAAATACCTTGTGATCCATTTAAGATTGACAAACTTGTTATCATCGCTTGTATTAAGTGTGCTCATAAGACCTCATGCAATGTATAAAAATTTCTTGAAGAATTGTAAATTTCTCGTAGTATACACGTATATCCTCGAAAAATTCCTATTTTTTGAAAATACCTATTTTCTTTAATACGGAATTTTGTACATAATCAGGTAGTTTTTCCAAAAAATTTGTCATTTTCATTCTTGAGCAAATATCTTTT
>CACYBT010000121.1 GCA_902772715.1 uncultured Succinivibrio sp. | reverse complement strand
GAGAAATAAAAATGTAGAAATCACGCCTTAACCACCATAAGCAGTTTTATTAAAGGAGAATTACTATGCTTAACTTAAGTGTTGCTTTAAATGACAATGATAAAGGTCTGTCATTTATCTGCGTTATAAAGGGAACAGAAAGAAAACAGCATCGTCTGCCAAACAAACATGCTGAGTACCTTTTTGTTTATGATACAAAATGTAAAAGCGTAGGTGTTGTTGAATTGTATAATGTTTTTCCAGAAAAGCCTGAGGATATTGTCTTTAAGGGAAAATTTAGCAAAAAGCTAAAAGAAGAGCTATATACTTGGCTTAAAGAACAATCCGAATTCTCTGAATTTAAGATCAGTAATTACGATCTGGCTCGCAACTGCAGCAAATTTCTGCATTATACTGATGAGAATTCAGAAGAAGTCAAAGGTAAAAGCGAAATCCAGAAAATCGCCTATATGTTTCTGAGAGGAGCCATATGGCTTGACTAATTTAATATTTAAAATGCTTAAACTCTGACAGGAGTTATAACCGCAAAAAGATATGTTTATGTAGAACTCTCTGACCAATCTTGAGATTTATAAATTATGCGGGCTTGAAAACCCATGTTTTTAACCGTGTGGATGAGAGCCCGCATTATGAAGTTAATTAAGCAACAGAATTCAAATGCATTCTGAAATTTGAAGTAACAGAAATGGAGCTCTAGAGCCCAAGGGAAAAAATGACCTATAGCTGATAATCAAAAAAAATGAAATGACAGTTTTCAGATTCTGGAATGATTATTCTTTACACTTATTATGAACTTAATGATAGGAGATAGACATGACTCTAGCAGAAGCATTAATGGAAAGAGCAGAACTCAAAGCAAAAATTTCAGCGGTATCTGATCGTATTGAAGACAACATCCTGGTTCAGGACAATGAGGCTCCTGGTGAGGATCCAAAGGAACTTCTTCCTGAACTGTCATCTCTCATACAGAGACTTAGAATTCTGATAAGTCAAATCAATAAGACCAATTGCAGGACTTTAATTGAAGGTGAGAGTCTAACCGATCTTATTGCAAAACGTGACTGTCTCATGCTTGAAATCAGCTCCTACAAGGACTTTACTGAAACTTCAAGAAGCTCAACAGATAGAGCGCGTGGCTCTGAAATTAAAATCAGACCATGCATTGAAGTCAAAGAGCTGCAGAAAAAACTTGATTATCTATCTAAGGAACTGCGGGAACTCGAAGTGAAGATTCAAAAGGCAAATTGGAATACCGATCTTATCGTAGAATAACAAGTTTGAGTGTAGCGTTTTTTATTGGGTGAATGTCAGCATATAAAAATATTTGGCACCGTAGAGCGTGTGACCGACGACTTTTGGTTTAGTGTTTTGGTCAACAAATTACAGTGGCACCAAGTACATTTAATTTTTACTACCAGACATTAGCAGTAAAAAACGTGAGGGTGGGTTGAGGGAATTTAAATTCTGTAATTAAAGCTGTGGGATTAGAATTTCTAAAGCTAGACCACCATAGCACAAACAAGTTCTTTTCTAAAATGCTAGAAGAAATGGGGTGGCTTGTACCAGCAATTAGCTTTTCGTAACAAATTTACCAATCCCACAAAAAAATTTGTTGTGCTTTTATTACTCTCTTTAGGAATTGCTAACTTAACTGTCCAATATGCCTGAAAATATGATCAAGATACAAGATCTGATGAGAAATTACTGAGGCTTTTCAGGCTGCCTTAATGCAAAGACAGAGAATTCTCTTTCCTATTTTACCGAACCCCAAAACTGCTCAAAACCACCGATAGCATGACTCTTAAAGTGCATTAACGGATTCAACAATAACTAAAACTTTGACAATAAGAGGAATAAACTGCAGGATAAAACAAAAGAATTTATTGATTGGTGGCAGGGGCAGTAAGACTCGAACTCACAACCGTCGGTTTTGGAAACCGCTGCTCTACCATTAGAACTATGCCCCTTCAGAATGCTGTATATTATCTTTTAAAGTTGCTATTTTGTAAACCCCTTTTTCAAAAAAAAAGATTCATAAGAATTCAAATCGTTAAATAATTTTTCTACAGTTATCAAAACACTCTGAAAATTAATTATCTTATCTTCTAATAGAAAATCATTATTGATGTATAATAAAGTTTTTAGGAACAGCGCATGCGCACTCGCTCCTGAAAAGCGGTGCGTCCTTACGCCTGTTTTCAACAGTCAAGGGGACAACATATGACCAATCCACTTTTTCAAAGAGACATCATTTCTATTTCCGAATTCACAAAAGAACACATTGAACTGATCCTAAAAACAGCGTTTGAACTAAAAAAACATCCTCGCACAGACCTATTAAAAGACAAGGTTATCGGTGTTACTTTCTTTGAAGGGTCTACCAGAACTCGTCTATCCTTTGAAACATCAATTCAAAGGCTAGGAGGTAGAGTTATAGGATTTTCTGACGCCGCCAACACATCGTTGGGGAAAAAAGGCGAAACTTTCATGGATTCCATGCGTATCATCACCTCTTATACAGATGCGCTTGTAATACGCCACAACAAAGAAGGTGCCGCCAGACTTGCGGCAGATATTTCTCCAGTACCAGTTATTAATGCAGGAGATGGTTCTAATCAGCACCCATCACAGACTATGCTGGATCTCTTTACCATTATGGAAACCCAAGGGACGTTGCAAAACATATCAATTGCTTTTGTTGGTGACCTTAAATATGGCAGAACAGTACATTCCTTGGCTGAGGCTTTATCACTTTATAACGCAAGGGTTTTTCTGGTTTCACCAGAATCTTTGGCTATGCCTAAGTATTTACTTGATGATTTAAGTAAAAAGGGAATTAAATTCTCTGTACATAATACTATCGAAGAAGTTATACCAATGGTTGACATTTTATATATGACTAGAGTACAGAAAGAAAGATTTGATGAAACGGAGTATCAACACTTAAAATCAAAATTTATTCTTACTCCTGACATGCTAAGCAATGCCAAAGAGAATATGAAAATTTTACATCCATTGCCTAGAATTGATGAAATTGTTCCAGAAGTTGATGACACCCCATACGCCTATTATTTCAAACAAGCCGCAAACGGTATTTACGCACGCGAGGCAATTCTCTCATTAGTTTTAAATAAGGAGCTCTAAAATGTCTAGTTCTAATACTGAAAGCAAATCCAAGCTTCTAGTAGAGGCAATTGCCAACGGTACTGTTATTGACCACATAGCACCCGGTCAGGCTATCAACATAATTAGAATGTTTAAATTTCTAGGCAAGGATAACCAGTTAACTGTAGGATTTAATCTTCGTTCAGGAGAATTAGGAAAAAAAGACATTATCAAAATTTCTAATGTAGTGTTTTCCCCTGCCCAAACAGAACAGATTGCTGTTTTAGCACCAAATGCCACGATAAATCAGATTGAAGATTATAAAGTTGTAGACAAATACAAGCTAAAACTTCCTAATGAAACTGTTGGAGTTTTTAAATGTCCTAACAGTAACTGCATTACAAATGATGAAAAAGCCGCTCATGCCCGCTTTAAAATCACAAAGGAAAATAACGAAATATTATTAAAGTGCAGATACTGTGAAAGAGTATTTTCAAGAGAAGTTGTTCTTGAGTACAACGGACTTGGAAATTAGTTCATAACACTCTGAAAAATTTCAGAGTTTTTTACTTAAACATTAACAGTAACACTATTCTTTTGAGACTCAACTGCTTGCACCTGAGTCTCGTGTTGCCTTGCAAAATATTCTAGAAAATCTTCTTCATTAAGTGGTTTTGAATACAGAAAACCCTGAAAAAAATCAACTCCCGCCTCAGTTAAAAATTCAGCCTGCGCTTCTGATTCAACACCTTCTGCAACAATTTTTGCACCAATAGATCGAATCATCGCAATTATAGCCTTTAGAACCTTAAGCGCCTGATCGCTCTTTATATCTAATGCGTTCTTATCAAAGGCATTCCATAAAAGACTTTTATCAATTTTTATAGAGTCATATTTAATAGATGCCACATTGGAGAAATTTGAGTAACCAGTGCCAAAATCATCCATGGAAAATTTGTAGCCGAGTTTTTTAAGTTTCTCTATATTATCATTGGCAACCTTATCCGAACCATAAGTCACAGTCTCAGTAATCTCGAAATTTATAAAATCAGGCTGAAGACTGTAATTTTTGAGGATCCCGTGCAGTCTATAGGAAAGCATAGGATCTATCATCTGCATACCTGATAAATTAACATCAATATACTGCAATCCGGCATTTTCAAGGTCATATTTTTTGGCAAACTGACATACCTTAGAAAAAACCTGCTCACCAAGTTTTGAAATTACACCCTTCTTTTCAGCAATAGGGATAAAAAATTCAGGAGAAATAAAGCCAACAGTTGTTTTATCTTTGAGTCTTACTAGTGCTTCACAAGATACGCATTTTTTAGTCTTGGCACTGATAATTGGCTGATAGTAGATATCAAAGCCATCTTCATCAAGTGCCCTTTGAATTAAACTTTCAACTGCTACAGAATGTTCAAATTTTTGGGCCTCCGCCTCGGTAACTACATAGATGGTATCATTATAATGTGGATTCTTTATGGTGTTGTTGGTGAATACCATAAGATTGTTTAATTCTTCAGGGCCTTTTGCAATTTTTGGACATTCAATGGCATGAACATTATAGTAAGCCTGAATATCTACTCCTATTTTTAATGTCTTGTCAGATACCCTATAATTGGCATACCATTTCATCACTTCTTCTTCTGATTCAAGAATGAAACAAAAACTGTATTCTAATGTTCTGAATATTCTTTGTTTGCGTAATTCTGGATTATTCTGAATCGTAGCTTCTATAATTCTAAGACACATTGACTGTCCATAGGTATTTCTAATAGACTCAACACTTTGCAGATTACAGTTAATTACCCAAAATCTTCCATGATTTGCATAAAGTTCCAATATTGTTTTATCAAAACTGTATCTTGAAAAAAGAGAACTTATATCTTTATCAGCGTATTCATCGGCATTTTCAAAAATAATATAGAAGAAAAATAGAATAAGTGCCAAAGCAATAGAAGGAACAAATATATACTGATACAAATATTGGGTTAACTCAATCAAAAACCAGATAATTAGAAGTAAAATGAAATCATATTGCACAAGTTTAGGATTTGAACTTCTATATTTGACGACAGTTACGATTATAAGGAAATAGTAGCAAACAAAATTAAAGAAATAGCTGTTAATGATGGTTCCATAGTAATAGAAACCTGTCTCATCCATGTGATACTGAATCGTTCCGATAAATACGTATATAATGCTTACAATAAGGGGAAGAGACCGCCACAGCATATCAAAATAGCTATAGGTTTTAAGCGACTTACAAGTTGTATCGATATAGAGATATGCCAACCAAGTTAAAAAATTCAAACTTATATATAGAAACTGGTTTATCGACCGCATACCTGACATTGAAATATTATCAGGATGACTAATGGCATAAATAGAAGTGATTTCAAAAGTAATTGAAACAAAACTTAAAAGAACAAATAATTCATAGATCTTTGTAGATAACAGTCTAAGTCTTCGGTAATGAAAGAATTCCATTGCAACGACAATTACAATAATCATTGCAAATATTTGGGCTCCGAATAACATTAGCAACTCCTATGAATATTAAACCATCTCTTCATTTTACGCATTTAAGAAGTGCTTTATACTCCATAACATCACAAATTCAAAAAAAAAAGGCAACTCATGTTGCCTTTTTTTAATTATTTTTTTCAAACTAGTCTTTCTTTTCTACTACCACATCGCCTGAGACAAGAACTTCTACACGACGATCTGGAGCCAAGCAGTTGATAAGATCCTTTTTCTTCTTAATACCATCGCACTTATCACCAGTTACAGGAGAAGACTTGCCTCTACCTTCAGAAACAGTTGGATGAGCACCGTTATTTGCTAATTCAGCAGAAACAGCATCAGCACGTTTCTGAGATAGCCTATTATTGTATGCATCGGAACCAATTCTATCAGTATAACCATAAACTTCATATGAAGGATTATTAAATTTTGAAGCAGAAGTTACAACATGAGAAACAGCCTCTTTTCCTTCAGCACTCATTACTGAACTGTCAAATGGGAACAGCACACCAGCATCAAGAGAATGTCTCTCGTTCATTCTAACCACGGTAGGAGCAGCAGGAGCCTGTTCACCGCCAAATGAATACTGGAGACCGACATAGAGCAGACCTTCATCAATACGATCCTTAGAAGAATCATCTCCATATGGGTAAGTATCTGCTTTCACAAATTCGGTTCTGGCAACATTGTAGAAATAATCATAACCTACGCGAACACCAAGATTACGATCGATAGCAAAGTTTGCACCAACACCTATTACAGCACCGACCTTAGCACTGGTTGAACCCATGTAAGTTGTCCAGTTGCAGGTAGGACCAATCTTGAAAAAGAGATCTGATCCTTCTGAACCAAAGGTATAAGCAAACTTACCATATAATTCAGCAATGTTAGAGTGAAACTCTGAACCGCTGTTTGGACCAGCAAAGGAATTATAATCATTGCGGAATTTTACACCCTGCTCGTTAATATAGTCATAAGCCAAACCTAAACCAAACCAATTGGTAAAATTATACTCACCATATAGTTTAAAAGCATAACCATCAGAATCTATTCTAACGTCATTAAAACGATAGCTATTTGGGATATTGTAGTCAAATGCATGAGCCCAACCGGTTGCGGCACCAATTGTCCAAGATCCCTGATTGGCTGCATTGGCAGAAGAAACAAAAGCAATGGATGCTGCAACAGCAATTGCTAAACGACTGATTTTCATAATATCACTTCCTTTATAAATCAAAGGTACATATTCTAAATTTATATTTTCTATATATTACACCTAAGGTGCACAGTCAATATTTTACCACAATTATTGGGAGTAAGAAAAAAAAACGATCAATCTTTACGTATTTATTAAAAAAATGCACTAAAAAACAGCGCAAACGCTTACGACTAATGTACATCCACACACGGTTACAAGGAACCTTGCATATGGATTTTAAAGCTAGTAGACATTTGGTCGACTTTGTAATTTTAAGAGATCACTTAATTTTAAAACTTCATCACCTCTTTCATAAAGTTTTCTTAAATCCTCACTGGAAATTTTTCCACAGGATTGAAAAAACAAATACGACCTGCCGTCAAAATATGTAATCAATCCTGAACATGGAGCATTATCCACATAACTAAAAGCAAAACCACGCAAATCAAGAACTGCTTTTAAACCCCAGCCCTGATAGCAGTCCATTACATACTGAGCATATTCTTTAGTTGTTGAGAGATTCACAATAGGATCCACAAGACTTATCGAAGCAGATGCTGTTCCTTCAGAGTTGACAAAGGTTACACTCTTTTCTCCAATATTTTCCTGAAAATCTTTCATATCCGCATGACATGTAAGATATATACCTAAACAGATAAAAGGCATCAATTTGATAAGTCTCATGTATACTACCTTACTAACTGCTGATATGCTGTATTGGATGTCACTTCCTCTGCCGGATATCCTATGGCCTTGATAAAATCATTAACGCCCTCTTCTTTGTCAGTAACATCTAACCCACAGAGTACAGAGCAAAATTCAAGTCCCGTGATTCGGAAATGGAAAAGAGTAATATTATATGAATTACCAAGGGTTTCCAAAAACTTAAGTAAAGCATTAGAAGTTGCAGGAAATTCAAACAGAAATAATCTTTCGTTGAAATGAGAAGACGGATGTCCTCCAACCATATAGCGTATATGATCTTTTGCCAATACATCATCCGTCAAGTCAGTGACTAGATAACCATTCTTTTTCAAAGACTTGCAGATTTCACCTAATTCCTTCTTTCCTTCCGTAAGTTCAACGGAAGCAAAAACACGCGCTCTATCCTCAGTGTTATAACGATAACTAAACTCAGTAACCACGCGATCACCAATTGATTTAACAAAATCTAAGAAAGCACCACTTCTCTCTGGAATCTCAACAGAAAGAATACCTTCTGACATTTCACCAACATCACAACGTTCAGCAATCATGCGCAAAGAATGGAACTTAACATTGGCACCTGACAAAATGGCAATGTGGTTGCCATTTCGTATATTGTTTTCACGTACATATTTTTTCAGTCCGGCCAAAGATAAAGCACCACTTGGTTCAGCAATAGCACGGGTATCATCAAAAATATCCTTAATTGCGGCACATATCTCATCATTAGAGCAGGTTACAATATCATCCAAGTATTTACTCAAAAGTCTAAAAGTTTCTGTTCCTGCTCGACTGACGGCCACACCATCAGCAAAATGAGAAACATAGCCAATATCAACAGGTGCTCCTGCCTTAAGTGCAGCCTTCATACAGGCAGAACCTTCTGCCTCTACTCCAATGACCTTAACCTGTGGCAATAAAGATTTTATATAGGTGGCAATACCGGCAGCAAGTCCACCTCCTCCAATCTGAACATATACAGTATCAATATTGTTACACTGTCCAATAATTTCATGGGCAATAGTCCCCTGCCCTGCAATCACATCAGGATCATCATAAGGAGGAATCATTGTCAGACCTTTCTTCTTGGACAGTTGCTGTGCATAATCGTAGGATTCATTGAATGAATCGCCGTAAAGGACCACATCAGCACCAAAATTTCTTACCGCATCAATTTTAAGATCTGGAGTTGTAGTAGGCATTACAATAATAGCCTTAATCCCTAGTTTCTTTGCAGATAAGGCAACTCCCTGTGCATGATTACCTGCAGAAGCAGTTATGATGCCGGCCTTTAACTGCCCCTCATCAAGATTTTTAATTTTATGGTACGCCCCTCTTATTTTGAAAGAGTGGATTTTCTGATAATCCTCTCTTTTGAGCATTACATTAACGCCAAGTCTTGAGGATAAGCCATCAAGATTCTGGAGGGGGCTCACGGTTACCAAATCATAAATTCTGGCAAGAAGTGTTTTTTTTAGATACCCCTGGGCATCAAGCTGTTTGTCAAGCATATTTATAATCCTTCTAATTTACTGCGATCTCTAACTCCACCTTTATCTGCACTTGATGCAAGTTTAGCATATGCTCTTAAGGCAAAGGTTATATCTCTCTGTCTGTCCTGTGGTTGCCATGCTTTAGTACCTAAAGACTCCATATTTTGACGTCTTGTGGCCAACTCAGCATCATCTACAGCCATTCTTATGCTTCTGTTCGGAATATCAATCTCAATCAGGTCGTTTTCTTTCAACAAGCCAATATTGCCACCATTTGCAGCCTCAGGTGAAACATGACCTATTGACAAACCTGATGATCCTCCAGAGAAACGGCCATCAGTAACCAAAGCACATTTCTTTCCAAGACCGACAGATTTAAGATATGAAGTAGGGTACAGCATTTCCTGCATTCCAGGACCACCTCTCGGTCCTTCATACCTTATAACCACAACATCTCCTTCTTTAACCTTACCATTTAATATACCGTCAACTGCATCTTCCTGACTTTCAAATATCCTGGCAGGACCAACGAATTTTAAGATTGACGCATCAACGCCAGCCGTTTTTACAATACAACCATTTTCAGCTAAATTTCCGTATAGGACAGCAAGACCTCCATCCTTGGAATAAGCATGTTCAAAATCATGAATACATCCTTGTACTCTGTCTTTATCAAGGCTATCTTTGGTATTGCTCTGAGAGAATGCCTCAATATTATACTTTCCACCAGCACATGCAGTATAGAATCTAATTACATCTGGGTCTGTGGTTTTCAGAATGTCATATTTGTCAATCTGTTCTCCAATACTCATTCCCGACACAGTCCTTACAGATTCATGAATAAGATGGTTTTGCTTCAACTGAGACATTATATTCATAATACCTCCGGCATTATGTAGATCTTCCATATGCCATAATGGAGTTGAAGGGGACATCTTGCAAATATGTGGAACCTTTCGAGACAGTCTATCAATGTCTTCCATCTTAAAATCAACACCTGCCTCCTGGGCCACTGCCAAAAGATGTAGGACCGTATTTGTTGACCCTCCCATAGCAATATCAAGACTCATGGCGTTTTCAAAAGTTTCCTTTGTGGCTATTGAGCGAGGGAGAACACTTTCATCACCATTCTCGTAAAAGGCTTTTGCCATTTCTACGATACGCTTTGCCGCCTTAACAAATAGCTCTTTTCTAAAAGTATGCGTTGCAACAAGAGAGCCATTTCCTGGCAGAGATAATCCCATAGCCTCAGTAAGACTATTCATGGAGTTTGCAGTAAACATACCAGAGCAAGAACCACAGGTAGGACATGCGGCTGATTCTACCAGTCTTACTTTCTCATCAGAAATATTTGGCTCTGCAGCAACCACCATTGCATCAATCAAATCAACCTTATGATCACAATTGTCTAAATTACCTGCCTCCATTGGACCACCAGAGACAAAAATCACAGGAATATTCAAACGCATGGCAGCCATAAGCATACCGGGAGTAACCTTGTCACAGTTTGATATGCACACAAGGGCATCAGCCTTATGCGCATTTACCATATACTCAACAGAATCGGCAATAATATCACGACTTGGTAAGGAGTACAGCATACCGGTATGACCCATGGCAATACCGTCATCCACTGCAATAGTATTGAATTCTTTTGCAATACCGCCTGCCTTCTCTATCTCAGATACCACAAGTTGTCCCACATCATGCAAATGAACATGACCAGGGACGAATTGAGTAAAAGAATTAGCAACCGCAATAATTGGTTTGCCAAAATCGTCATCCTTCATACCTGTAGCCTTCCAAAGAGCTCTTGCTCCAGCCATGATTTTCCCTTCATAGGTTACTTTTGATCGATAGTTGTTCGACATAACGGTATTCCTTTAAAACTTTTGTTTATTACAAAAAAAGAAAAAACTTCTTCAAAATTGCAGCAATTAAACGAACAAGAAGCAATTTTCCATTCTAAAAAAAGAAATTGCTTCTTGAAATAAGATGAGATAGACCTTTTATAAACTTATGCTACTAAAATCATACTTGCTATTTACAAGGTGTTAGCCAACCGTATTTATCTTCAGCATCTCCTTTTACCAGAGCAAAGAAGGCATTCTGCAATTTTTCAGTGATAGGACCCCGATAACCAGGACCTACATCAATACCATCCACAGAAGCAATAGGAGTGATTTCAGCAGCAGTTCCCGTAAAGAACATCTCATCGGCAAGATAAACAAATTCCCTTGGCAATGGCTGAGTTACAACTTTGATGCCCATATCCTGAGCAATTTTTATAACAGCATCTCTCGTAATTCCAGGCAAAAGACCTGCAGTATCAGGAGCAGTATAAATAACGTTATCTTTTACCAAGAAAACGTTTTCACCAGAACCCTCTGAAATATACCCGTTAGAATCGAGAGCAATTGCCTCAGCATAACCATTATTTGTACACTCATTTGCAATCAAAATTGATGAAAGATAGTTACCGGCAGCCTTAGCCTCAGTAGGAATGGTATCAGGAGCTAATCTTCTCCATGAAGAAACACATACTTTAATTCCCTTCTTCAAGCCTTCCTCTCCAAGGTAGGCTCCCCAAGGCAGAGCACACACCATAGCATCAGCATTTTTACCTTTTTTAAATTTAACGCCTAGACCAACTTCTCCCATAAAGATAAGAGGTCTTATATATCCGTATTCAAGCCCATTTTCTGTGATGATTTTTTTACAGGCATCCATAACATCATCTTTGGTAACAGCCAAAGGAAAGCGATATATTTTTGCAGAATTAAAAAGACGGTCAATATGTTCTTTTAATCTAAAAATCTGTGGTCCTTTATTAGTTGCGTAAGCACGAATACCTTCAAAAACAGCAGAACCGTAATGTAAGGCATGTGCAGTTACATGTACAGTAGCATCTGCCCAAGGAATCATTTTTCCATTAAACCATATATATTTTGTTGCATCAGTTTCCATAATTTAATTTCCTTGTATCTAAAGATGTAAAAAGAACCAAGTTTGATATATCACGATTATATCCGAAAAAACGAAACATAGATAAATATATGTTCCTTTTTTTGCAAAAATAAAATTCAAATCTTGATAATAATGGTCTTAAGTATTGTTACAATATCCAACAAACACTACAAGACTTCAATAATATGTGATAAATTAAACGAAGTCTGTACGTATATTTTAATCTAAATATTCATATCTGAGTGTAATTATGCTTCATTTTTTACCAAGTCCTGTACTATTCGTTATTAACGCCATACTACTTGTTGTCAACGTTATAGTAGTTGCTACACCTATTATGCTTTTAGGCATCATCAGAATGGTGCTACCCTTTGATTTTTCCATCAGGATCATCGATAGAATTAACTTCTACTTATATAGATTTTGGACATTAAACATCAGGATCATGATTGCGCTTACCAACGATGTAAAATGGCATATGACTGGGATAACTGTCCCTCACTGCCATAAATCCTGCATCATAATTTCCAATCATGTAAGCTGGTTTGATATATTGCTCATTTGTGTTATCTACGGTTCAAAACTACCTACAACCAAATTTTTCATGAAGCAATCCTTAATTTACATTCCTTTTATCGGTCTGGCCTGTTACGCTTTGGGAATGCCTTTTTTAAAACGTTACTCCAAAGACATACTATTAAAAAATCCAGCACTGAGGATGAAAGATATAGAAACCACAAAGAAAGTTTGCAAAGCGCTTGTAAAATATCCTACAACCCTTATAAATTTCTGTGAAGGAAGCAGATATACAAAAGAAAAGGCAGAAAAACTAAAATCCCCTTATCAATTTTTATTACCCCCAAAAGCTGCATCTATCGGTGTTGCACTGTTTGAGATAGGGAACGATGTGGAATATATTTTTAATTCAACGCTATATTATCCAGAAAACAGCAAATCTGCTTTCATGGATATGATGTTCGGGAAATTAAGCCACATATATGTAGATGTTGATCTTCTCAAAAAAGATGAAACACTAATTGGTGATTACCTTGGTGATAAGCAATTTAAACATGATTTCACCATGCACATCAGAGAAATTTGGGAAAATAAAGACGCTATCCTGTCTAAAATGCACGCTGATTTTGAAAAGAACAGTGGCAACTGAGAGCAAACAGAAAAAAAAT
>CACYBT010000120.1 GCA_902772715.1 uncultured Succinivibrio sp. | reverse complement strand
ACCTCATAGACATAATAATGAGCTATTTCAGTGCCAGTTGTCTTAGAAAACGTTTTTATAACCTTAACAGTACAGTTCAACTCTTTAGGTTTAAGCGCCATAATCTCAGTTGGTACCGTAAAATTGCCAGTAGCAATCTTTCTTGCCATACCTAAACCCATAATTACCTAATATGCACTTTGTAGCACACCTAATTAGGTTATTGAATACAAGTGTCTAATGGCTAAATTATGCGATAGTTACCTAATATAATTTTAAATTACCTAATTATTACGGAGTCTGTGTTATATATTGTACAAAAGTCCTTAAGACATCATATAACAAGAAAGATAAGACTTGAGGAGGCCTCTCAAAATATTACCTTAAAATATTTTCCTTAGCCCATTTAGAAATTGCAGTAGATCTTTTTTTAGTATCAGATTCATATGGCTTATCTGAAACTGTTCCATCAGGATTTAATCCCTGAAGTTCTCTATCTTTAATAATAACTTCACCACTCTTTCGTGAATTTTGAATATTATAATCAAGCTGCGTACGTTTATTCTGATAAACATCACCAACATCCGCTTTATACTCACCTCTTACTCTACTGCGTAATTCTTTGGAGGTCCTATCCGCTAACATTTGCTGGTAAACAGTTTCTCTATTTCTATCATTTTCACTTAAAACTGCTTTGTCAAAAACACCAAACTGAGTTGGGGACAATAACAAACCAACAATCACTACAAAAATCATAATGATGAGACAAATCTTTAAAATCATCAATGTTAATAAAAATTTGTTATTCACAATTACAGCCTATTATTCAAAAGGTGAACTATCACCTGCACCATAACGAACAATTTTAGGAATACTTTCTTCAAATTCAACCACTGTAGTCGGATTAGGAGATAAAACTCCACCATCGACTATAAGATCTACTATTCCACCTATAGCATCATTTATAGACACAGGATCTGACATTGCATAATCATTATCAGGCAAAATCAGAGTGCTACTCATGAGAGGCGCATTTACTTCAGATATAATTGCATCCAAAATGGCATTTTTGGGAACTCTAATACCAATAGTCTTTTTTCTTTCATTCATCATTCTTCTTGGAACTTCCTTAGTTGCGGGAAGAATAAATGTGTAAGGACCAGGTGTATTATTTTTTAATAATCTGAAAACCTGATTATCTATTTTTGCATAGGTAGAGATTTCTGATAAATCACGACACAACAATGTAAAATTATGATGTTTGTCAACCTGTCTGATCCTTGCGATTCTCTCCATGGCCTGTTTCTGTTCAAGCATACAACATAATGCATAGGCACTATCAGTAGGCAATACCGCAACACCACCATTATTCAGGATTTGACCAATCTGCTTGACAAACCGTGCCTGTGGGTTATCCGGATGAATGCTGATATACTGTGCATGAGCCATATAAGTTTAGATATCCTTACATAATTAAATTCAATTTTTATTGTATTAAATTATCAATTATATCATTTTTAAGTTTAAGGTAAAGCATGCAAACAACATTAGAATACAATTCTACATTAGTTAACAAGACTCCATACTGACTTTTACATGGAAGCAGGTGACAAGTACGGTCTACGCACGCTATGACATGAAAGGCATTTAATAAAGTTGAGGCTAGAATTTTCGAATAAGATTGTTGATTATTTTTTCATTATATGGAAGGAAGAATCCAGCAACATGCCCTACCACAAAAGCACAGATAATAGTACCACCGAGTCCTACCGTTCCGCCTAAAAGAAAACCCGAAAGCGCAAACAGCAGCTCCACACCTATTCTTACCTGGTGCAAACATTATACATATTTTGTCACTTATCACCACAGCCAAGAGATCATTTGGTTCGGTACCTGCCTCTGATTTGATGACAATAGTCATACCATAGGCAAGGATTCCGTACCCTACAATATTAGTATAATTCTTACATGCATGGAGAGTATGGGAGTAAGAACCGGTTCTAAAACAAAATTGAAAATATCAATGATAGATCCACCTAGGACCATACAGAGAAGTGTTCATATTCTTATATAGGTTCGATACACAATAAGCAACACAAGGATGATGAAAAAAAATGACCATCATATGTATTCTGCCGTGAGTAATAAAATCAAAGCTAAGGATCTGCTATTCAGTTCTTAAAAGACCCTGAATGAAAACATTGAAAGGATCGGCGCCAAGATTAGCCAGTAAAAACTATGTTACCCAAGATGTGCAATTGTTAGTCCAACAAGAAGGATCGCAATTCTTACAAGATGTTTGTTTAAAGATACTTTCATAAATGCCCGTTTTAGAAGCTAGAATACATACAAATTTTTTTACAATTTACAATATTTAAAAAAGTGAATTCTTCATGAGAGTTTTAGAACCATTATTGAAAGAAATGCCTGCTATGTGGATAAAACCTCCGATTTAAAAACTCTTTTTTGGAGACTTCTGATGATCTGCTCCTCTCTTTATCTGTCCCCGCCGCTTTGGCAAGACTCTTAATATGGATATGATAAGGGAGTTTTGTGAAATAAACTATCAGAATCCCAAAGATAAATCCCATCAGCAAAAACTCCTTTTAGATAACGGCAGAAACCTTGCGGTTGCGGGGGTCGACTATAAAGACCTGCGTGAAGGAATTATGAGAGAGTTCTAGGTTTAAGTATCTCCTTTAAGGGTGTGGAAGGGAATACCTTTGTATGAGACGGTATCCTCTCTTTTGGAGATTATTGCCGGACTTTATTCTAAATTCCTCTTTCAAAACAAAAGTATTAATATTGATGATGCTTATAAAACCAGGTTACAAAACATTTATGATTTCTGTAATCTTGAGTATGACAATATTTACCATAACGAGAAATTAGTAAAGGCGGTTGAATGTTAGGTCTTTATTCCTACACGTGCGGAAATGCTGTTTAAAGAGTACGAAAGAAAAGTAATCGTCATGATAGATAAGTATGACGTACCGCTGCAAAAGGCCGTGGTCGCAAAAGAGCCCTACTACAATAAGATGCTTGAAATCATAAGAAAATTAAGTGTCAGCACCTTCAAACAAGGTTCTACCCCTGGCTTTACAAGAGCATTGAAACTGGCTGTCTTAGAAATACCCTCAAGATATTCTTTACCGATACCAACAACTTCACGCCCATGGCATCAACAGAACCCCCGCCCCCAAAAGGACAGGGAATTACTACACATTTTAATTAAAGAATTTAATCCTTCTTCACCTCGGAAGAACTATTAAAATCATTTTTCAGAATATCGAGAATGTAGGTATTGTTTTCAGTTTTTGAAGAATCTGAAGATAAACCTTTATCATCTTTATTATTATCATCAGCAAAAGGGTCAACATTATCATCTATATCCGTGAAGGAATCAGACTCACTCGATTTAACCTCTGCGTTTGTATGAATATCAATATCAGAATTTTTTTCAATCTTGATGTTGCTCAAATCATTCTGACCGTCATTCTCTGTCTTAAGATTGTTGTTTTCAGGTTTATCTAAGGCTGGCGTAATATCCTTATCATCGTTATATTCTTGTTTTATGGCATTATTTAGCGGATTATTCGAAGTCCAGTCACGTTCCTGTGAAAAATCACTGGTACTATCCTTAGCAGAAAAAAGCTCCTCCTCTTTGCCATACTTTGTTCTACCGTCATCCTCGTGTTTTACCTCAGGAGTACTAATAAACTCCTTGATACATTCTGAATCATTCTGACTGAGATCAGTAAAACCATTAGGTTTGTCATCCACTAATGGTTTGAAAGGCAAATCATCGATGTTTATACCTAAAATTTCAAAAATTGAGGTTAGAGAAATACGCTCTAAAGGTAAACGAGCACCTTTGCCAAAAAAACCGGCAACAAGCATATTATAAAGAATCGACTCTTCACTATTCAGCGCCATGGAAGAGTTTAATTCATTTAATTCTACATCATCAAAAGACCATAAATCCTTATTGGAGATAAAGAATTCACGGTTCAAAGTAACGCTCTTCGTTTTAGGCAGATATACTCTAAGATTATTCAAAAGAGCAAAGGAGCGAAATTCTATACCGCAGACATAATATATTTCTTCGGCATTTTCTACACATGGAATCTTACAGATATCCGCAACCTGATTGGAACAATAAATAAGTATGGCATCATCTACATCAGGAAAGGAAAGAGCGGTAGCCAAATCATCAACAATGAACACCTTGCGAGGATTGATATTCAAAAGCATGAAATCCTTGGCAGGAATAGCCAGGTCACGCAAATTATCAAACCTACTACGAATATTCTTATCAATTAGTTCCACACGTATACAAGCAGGAGGAGGAACTAGTCCTAGCTGAAACACATCCTTACGAATTGGATTTAGCTCGAACAAATCCCTTAAGAAACTTAAAATGAATACACGGTATTTTTCAAACCATATCGTATCCACACCGCGTACTGGTATCTGTCTTATAAATGCACCTGAATCCCGATTTAGACATAACCATTTGCAGACATTTACAAATCTATCAAAATCTGCATCATCAAGACTAGTGAGATAATTTACATGTTTGATACCGCTTTCAAGTAGTTCTGGAAGTTTATCTTTTAAGACAGTAAGTCTTGACAATGCGATATGATATTCGACGAGATGTCCTGCCATTGTGGCAATTTCATCCACGGATTCAAACACAATATGAATTGGCACTTCGATTTTGCCAATTTGAGGATAGGTTTTCTCAATAAATTCAACTTTGCCGGCAATTAAATCACCATGCCATTCATCACAGAATTTCAGAAATTCATCCTTTTGAGATATCATGTCTTCATCTGCTGCTGGAGCTCCAAGATAAATTCTTACCGGCACAAACTTGTTGTTAGAATTAACAGATTCACTCAGCCATGAAATAACTTTTTCTTTATAGAGTGTATTTAATTCGGCTCTGAGATTCTTACGTGTTTTCACTTACCCTTTTCCTCATTATGATTCATCAAATTACCGTTTACCTATAATATTAAAGCATCTGGTTTTAAAAATGAATTCTTTATAAAAAAACTGCAAAATACTGCAAATTTTCTGTTATTGAGAGACTCCTTAACAACATTTGCAAATATAATT
>CACYBT010000119.1 GCA_902772715.1 uncultured Succinivibrio sp. | reverse complement strand
TTCTTGTAAAAAAGTTAAATTATTAGATACTAGAAAGAGTTGGTTAATTGAAAAATGTTAAATCAACTCAATTTTACAACAGAGCCATTGATATTTGATCCATATAATCAACCTCTCTAACTTTCTATAAATATGTTAGAAAGGTTAGATCAACTTTTTTATACAACAGAGCGATTATGTAATATTTTGATTACTTTATTTTGTGACAATTCCTAAGTTCTTAAAACAAAAAAATGAATTATTATGAAATACTACATATAGGGCATATCATTGACAAATAAACGATTTTTTTCAAGTTTTATCACCGCCTGATATTTACCATCCTTTTCTACCATAAAACGTTCGAGATTTTTATTGGTATCGGCATTAACAGTAAGAGAACCGGAAACAGAATCTAAACCTAGTTTTACATCCCAGTCAAACTTACCATAAGAACTTAACTTCACCTTATCGAGTTCAGGAATACCAACAAAAGCACCTATTATTGGAGCCAGACGACAATCTAACTTATTGATATCAAGGTGCTTGAGATTAGATACGAGACTAGTTGCATTCTTCATATCTTTAGCATAATAATGGTTAAAATCATTGACGTTTAAGGAAGAAAGAACCACATCGATATTATAGTCGTAGGCATAACCTGCAAGATTATCCCCGCTTAGTGTCAGATTTAAATCAAACTTTCCATTTTTATCCTTATTGACCGCTTTGGATGTAAAAGTCATGTTTTTAAAACTATTAAGACCGGCATTAAATCCTTCAACCACAATCTTAGAGTCTCCCACATCCTTGATTTCATTTAACCCCTGCATCCTAGTCGTAATATCAAGAGAATCTAGACTGCCTTCAGAATTTTTTAAGTTTAAAAACTTAAGTTCAGTATTGATGTTCTCATTACTGTCAATTTTGGAATTTAGCTTGGCCGTAAATACACCAAAACTCGAATTCTCATAATTTGCGGTAAAATCACCTGCGATATCCAGAGTTTTAGACAATACTGAAATATTGAAGAGCATATTTAATTTCTGAGAATTCTTGTCTAATTCAAAATTATCCAAATCAACATCAAGATTAAAATTATCTGGATTTAAAGAAATAGTAGAATTTAAAAAACCGTTATTAATATTGATCGGAATCTCAATATTCTGTGTTTTCCCATCCTCAGAAGGAAAGGAGATCACAATCTTGCCGCTCTCCGAAAACAGCGAGTTATTTAACCTGCTATATTCAAGACTAAGCCCCGGTACCACAGACTGCAGTTGCGGTTTTTTTGCAATAGAACCGCCAATTTCAGCACAATGTTTATGCACAACAACTCCAGTGTAGTAGACTCCACCCACATAAACACCACCAACAAGCAACACCGCACTGATGCCGGCAATAATAAATTTATTCTTCATGGAAAAATTCCTTAGAGAGTAACAAACTCTCTTTATTGTGTTGAAATTTAAAACAATCTGATCCTCTCTTCTTGAAAAGAATGAAGATCCAAACATTAAACATTACTGTTTTTTAGCAGTGAGAATAAAGTAATGTCTTTTGTTCATCTTCTATGACATCTTCCCTTGTCAAAAAAAACAGTGTCATTATGACAAATATGGCGAGAATAAGTTAGACTTTTGCCTTTGTATTTTAAGCCTAGCACTAATCCTTAATCCCTTTTGTACTCATAATTTTTTTATTTTATACACCAAAAGAAAAGTAACCTGCCATAGTTTAACGGGTAAGTAAAATTTTTTGTTAGACCAAAGTCAATTTTTTGGGCCTTTATGTTGTCTATGCTCCCACACCTTAGGCAGAAGCGGATCAATAATGAGATTATATCCAAGTTCAAGATACTGACCTACATAATGAAAATCAGAACCAATCGAGGCCAAAAAACCATAGTCAAAACAGAGTTTTGTAAGATATTCCCGTTCGGATGGCTTCATCTGACAGGATGACACTTCCATCCCCATGCCACCGCATTCTTTAAAATCACTCAAAAGTTCCTTTAATTTGGTATTAGTAAAATCATAGCGTTTAGGATGAGCCAGTATCGGAATTCCGTCGGACTCCAAAATGATCTTCACCACTTCCATAAGCGCAGGCCAAACTGTTTTTACATAGCAGGAACGCCCCTTTTTAAGATATATATTAAAGGCTTCATCTGCACTCTGTGCTCTCCCCTTACTTACAATATAGCGTGCATAATTGCCACGAGTGATGGAGGCTCCGGCCTTGGCTTGAGCGCAGCACTCAGAGTAGGCGTCTTTAAATCCCTGTTTTTCTAGCCTGTAACCAATTTCCATGGCACGCTGTTCACGTAAATTACGTACCATCTCAAGATAGGTCAAAAGAGCCTGCTTCTTTCTATCTATATAAAGGCCTACCACATGGATCTGATTATCACGCCACAGTGATGACAATTCCACGCCATTGATGAAAGTAAGATGACCTGCTGCAGCCTTTTCAGCCTCTTCAAGCCCTAAAATACAGTCATGATCAGTCAAGGCTATATGGGTCAGCCCTTTATCTAATGCCCTTGATATTAAGGCAGCAGGACTTAAGGCTCCATCTGAGGCTGAAGAATGACAATGTAAATCAATTTTTGAAAAATATGCACTCATGATTCGCTATCTAACCGCTCTAAACTCTCCCAGCGAGTATAAAGAGACTCAATCTTTTCCTCTAAATCCTTACGTTTTTGCATCTGTGTCTTAAGTTTTTTATCATCACTAAACAGTGAAGCATCTTCAAAAGACGCGTCAATCAGAGCCAGTTCCTTCTCCATCTCCTCAACCTTCAAAGGCAGTCGTTCAAGTTCAAGTCTTTGAGAATAGGAAAGCCCTGCCTTTTTGCGTGATGGTTCGCTCTTCTTTTTGAGTTCTGGCGCTGATGATGCATCATAATCCTTTTTACTTGGAGTCTCGTCTTTACTGTCTCTTTGTTCTTTACTCTTGTAAAATCTTTGTACATCCTGATAACCACCAATAATGGTCTCAATATGTCCTTCTCTATCAAAACACCAGGTTTCAGTAGCCACAGCATCAATAAAATTACGATCATGGCTTATCACAATGACTGTTCCATTATAGGATGAAACCTGTTCCTCCAATAGTTCCAAGGTTTCAAGATCAAGATCGTTGGTAGGCTCATCTAGCACCAGAAGATTAGAAGGTCTGGCAAAAAGACGGGCTAACAGCAGTCGATTCTTCTCACCTCCTGAAAGCACACTTACTGGTGAACGAGCCCGTTTGCCGTCAAAAAGAAAATTGGCAAGGTAGGAAATAACATGTTTGTGATGCCCATTGATTAAAACCTCACTGTGCCCGTCAGCAACATTGTCAGCCACGGATTTATCAAGGTTAAGCGCTTCATGATACTGATCAAAGTATTCAATCTTAAGATTGGCACCCCCTCTTATATAGCCATGAGCTGGTTTTTGAATTCCGAGGAGTGTTTTAATAAAGGTAGTTTTGCCGCAGCCATTAGGACCAATTATGCCAATCCTGTCATTACGCATTATTACAGCAGAAAAATGCTCAAGAATTTTGTAACCGTCCTGCCAGCAGATACTGACGTCATCAATTTTAAACACCAGATTGCCGCTGCGTTCGGCCTCATTGGCTTCCATAAGCACATTTCCAAGACGGGAACGACGGTTTGCCTTCTGCTCACGTAATTTCTTAAGGTCACGCACTCTCCCTTCATTGCGGGCCAGGCGGGCTTTAACACCACGGCGGATCCACTCCTCTTCTTTTGCAAGAATTCGGTCAAATTCAATATTGGAGAGCTCCTCCTTTCTAAGACGTTCCTCTCTTAGGCTAAGATACCTTGAGAAAGAACCTGGGTAAGAGTATAACTGTCCACGGTCTAACTCCACAATACGTGTCGCTATGGCATCGGCAAAATAGCGATCATGCGTTACAAAGAGCACCGTCCCCTGAAAATTCCGAATAAAATCCTCAAACCATTCAATGGATTTAATATCAAGATGGTTGGTAGGCTCATCTAATAGCAGCAGCTGTGGTTCAGTGATAAGAGTGGCAGCAAAGGCCACCTTGCGTTTTTCACCGCCTGAGAGTGACTGCATACTACTTTTGGCATTAAGACCGATATTGTTTAAAATCTTGTAGATAAGCGCTTCTTTCTCAAAACCGCCGTTATTTTCAAGATACTGGGAAAGACTGCTCTGCTCATGCGGATCTGTGGTTTCATAAAAACGCCTTAAGGCCTCACCTATCTTTCCTAGATTTCTGGTACAAAGACTAAATACCGTATCCTCACTATGTAACGGAGGATCTTGGGATAAGGAGGCAATCTTAAGTCCGTTTTCGCGGATAATACGCCCACTGTCTAGTTCTCTTTTGCCTTCAATAATATTCAAAAGAGTGGACTTGCCCGAGCCATTGCGACCGACAAGACAGACTTTTTCCGAAGACTCAAGAGCAAACTGGGCATGAGATAAAAGTATATCTGCGCCATTGTTCAAAGAGGCATCAAGAAGCGAAATAAGACTCATTGTACGCCTTCCTTCACGCCCTCGGGACCAAAGACGCGAGGTTTGGCGCTAGATTTAGGACGCAAAGCTGCAGGTCTTAATTTACTACTTTTGAAATTCCTCTTGTTATTGTGCCTAAAGGCTGAAGTGTCACGATTGCCATCGGTGTGAATTTCAGTCATCCCCGAAGCATTAAATCTTACCGTAGTGGAGGCTCTTGAAGGTCGACCATTGACAGACTTGTTCTTTGGGGTAATCTCCTGCTCATTAGTCTTTCTTATGCCATGCAGTACCTTGGACCACTTAGGATTGACATTCGAGGAAACAAAGGCTACAGGCTCACATCGACGTTCCTTTTCATGATAAATAAGCGAATAACAGTGATGGATATGCTCATTACGTTTAAAGTCAAAAGGGAGTGTCTTAGAAGAAAGATCTGTCACCGAGTAGCCAAATTCATCAAGACGTTCATCAATTCTGAAACTGCGCAGATTCGTGCAGAACACAACCTCGCCCCCATCCCTGAGAAAACGGGTAAGATTACCTAATAACTGCAGATGATCGCGTCTTACATCAAAAGTATTCTGCATACGTTTAGAATTGGAAAAGGTTGGGGGATCCACATAAATGAGGTCATATTTATGCTCAGGATCTTTAGAAACAAAAGCCAGGACATCCGCCTGAATAAACTCATGAGAGTGTGCCTCAATTTGGTTTAAGAGAAAATTCTCATAGCCCCACTCAAGATAGGTTTTACTCATATCCACACTCGTAATAAGGCTTGCGCCACCTAAGGCCGCGGCCACCGAGGCACTGCACGTATAGGCAAAAAGATTGAGCACTGAACAGTTTGAGGCATGCTCATAAAGATATTGACGAATAAGACGTCCATCCAAAAATAGACCGGTATCAAGATAATCATAAAGATTAACCTTAAAGGCAAATGGTCCTTCCCTGATTTCGATCAGGGCTGAGTTATCCTCTCTAAGACGCTCATACTGGGAATTACCCTTTTTAACCTCACGCGACTTTAAAATCACCTTACTGCCAGACACACCTGTAACCTCAATGGTGGCTCCAAGCATATCAAGTTCGTGACGTTTCTCAATCTTCTCACTTACCTTGTTCTGTGCTTTATAGGTGGAAATTACGTAATATCCCTTGTAATAATCAATGGCTGCCGCATACTCTGGCACATCAGCATCATAAACACGATAAGCCTCAAGACCAAGTGTTTTGGCCCATTTATTCATTTTCAAAAGATTCTTTCTTAAACGATTGGCAAAATCCGTAGCAAGATTATCCTTACTTAAAGACTCACTGCCTTCTTCTCCCTGTCTAATGCTAAAGATGCGCAGCTGACATAATAGTTCACCATTATAGAGTTTGTAAATTTTATCGGCATGCAGTCTCAGACAGGAAAGTAAATCCTCAGATGAAGAGATGACTGCACATACTGCGCCTCGGAATTGCTCCTTAAAGACAACACCAAGTTTGGTATAAAGACTAATTAACTCATTGAAGTTTCCCATTCTCTGCCCATAAGGAGGATTGGTAATTACAAAAAAGCTGGGAGCGTTCTTGTTTTGAGTCTCATCATTTAAATCATCGAAAGGATTTACAAGAGTTTCTACACTCTGAACTTGAAACTGAATGATGTCAGCAAATCCTGATTTTTTGGCATTCTCTAAAGCAATATCGATAATTCTTTCATCTGCATCAAATCCAAAGAGTTTATAACCACTCTGCTTAAATTTTAACATTCCCTCACGACTGCGCTTATGCATTTCCTCGACAAGTGAAGTGTATGCTGATCTGTCGCACAGTTTTAACTGCAAAAAACCGTAGTGGTCACGACATATACCAGGTGCAGTATCAGTAGCCATGGCAGCGGCTTCTAAAAGGAGTGTCCCTGAACCGCACATCGGATCAACAAGATTACTACCGTTGTATCTTGAGCGTAAAAGCATTGCACAAGCCAGGTTCTCTTTTAGAGGAGCCATACCGGTATGACGGTTGAAATCGCGCATATGCAGCGCATTACCAGATAAATCAAAAAGAAGATGCGCATTATCTTTCCTGTCTAAGTGACAAGTTATAAGAATATCCGGATTATCCTTATCCACATTTGGTCGTATACCGTTCCTTTTTAAAAAATAATCACATACCGCATCCTTAATTTTTAAAGCACCATACTGCGTGTTACGGATAGCCTCACTAGTACCTTTGAAAGAGACAGCAATGGTATTGGAAACTTCAAAATACTTCTCATAATCTACAGCAAGAGCTCCAAGATACAAGTCAGTATCAGTTCCGGCATAAAATTCAGAAATTTCAAGAAGCACACGGGATGCTAGGCGAGTCCACATGCATACACGCATTCCCAGGGCAAAATCCCCCTTAAATGACACTCCTGCCACGGTTTCTTTAACCTCAGTAGCACCAAGACTAACCAACTCTTTTAAAAGAAGATTTTCAAGTCCCTTAGGACATGTAGCAAAAAACGATAAAGACATGGATAACACCTCTTACTTTGGGCTCATTATACATTAAATTAGCCTTTATATTTGAGAAGAAAGCCGAACCTAATGATTATCATCAAAAAATCAGGTTTATTTATGGTTCAATAAATATTCCTGTGGGACCATCTTCTAGATTCATCCATAATCTTTAGAAATAGGTAATCATCATCAGGACTACCAAAATGTCTTCTTCTTAATGTTTTAATCATGTTATTGGTGCCTTCTACTTTCCCCGATGTTATATGAAACAGCGCATAGTTACATATTCCATCTATATGATTCTCTAACAGGTTGGCAAACCAGTTAAAATGCTTGTT
>CACYBT010000118.1 GCA_902772715.1 uncultured Succinivibrio sp. | reverse complement strand
CTCGGCATAAAAATGCCGAGAAATTTGTGGAGTCAGTCTAAACTTTAATCAGTAAATGAGCCAGGGTTAAACCCACTGTACATGCCACAGTAACCCCGATTAAGCCAGGCAGCATGAAGGAATGGTTAAAATACCATTTGCCAATCTTGGTGGTACCGGTACTATCGAAGTTAACTGTAGCGATATCGGATGGATAGTTTGGAATAAAGAAGTATGCATAGGTAGCAGGCATAAGTCCGATAAGTACAGGGCCTGGCAGACCGATAGCAATAGCCACTGGCAGCATGATTTTGGCAGTGGCAGCCTGGGAGTTGACTACAACAGATACAGCAAAGAGTGCAAAGGCGAATGTCCAAGGTGCATCATTTACCATATCAGTGATGGCAGCCTTAAATGATGGCATGGCATAGGCAAAATAGGTATCTGACATCCAGGCTATACCGAAAATAGCAATGGCAGCCACCATACCGGACTTGAATACTACGCCGTTAGGAACCTTACCCACTGGAGTGCGGCAGGCGATTAAAATTATGGCGCCAAAGGCGAGCATCATCATCTGAATGATTACACCCATGGAAATAGGACGGTTGCCTTCGCCAATAGTACGTATTTCAGGGAAGATTGCAATAAGCACAATAATAGCCAGGGATAACAGGAAAATACCTACAGACATTTTGGCTGAGGCTGGCAGCTGCTCATTCAAGGTTGTCTTGGTTGTATTTAAGATGAGATCGCGATATTGCGGATCATTAAGACGGCGCTGATATTCAGGATCATCTTCCAATTCCTTGCCTCTGAAGTTAGAGTAGAGGGATAAGGCCAGCACACCTAGCAGTGTTGCAGGAAAGGTTACCATCAGAATATGCAGAAGATTAAGGTTTTCAAGACCTGGCAGCTGCAGTACATCCTTGCCAAGATAACAGGCTACCACAGCGGCAATTGGTGAACCGGTTAAAGCTAGCTGAGAGGCTACAGAGGCGGCAGCCATAGGACGTTCAGGTCTAATTTTATTCTTAAGCGCAATATCTCCGATAGTTGGCATGATGGAATAAACAGCATGACCAGTACCTAGCATCACACTTAAAGTAAATGTCACAAGGGGACCAAAAAAAGTAATGCGTTTTGGGTTTCTGCGCAGAATTTTCTCTGCAATCTGAAGCATATATTTTAAGCCGCCGGCAGCCTCAAGAATAGAGGCACATGATACCACTGCCATAATGATAAGCATCACATCAACAGGTGCTTTCCCAGGAGGCATTCTTAAAATAAATACCTCAATGACCAGTCCAATTCCTGATACCACACCTAGGCCAATACCACCAAAGCGACTGCCTAGGTACAGCATCATTATCATAAAAATAAATTCAGCAATTAACATACAATTCTCCAAAAATGAAAATCACCTGTTTATATCATATCCTATGACAATGAGGCATGCAAAAATATATAATGATAAGTCGATATTAATCGCTGTTTTTTATCTATTGAACAGGTAAAAACCGAATCACAGCTTGAATCGGACTGGCTGATGAAGTCTTTAACGCTATTGTTGACTATATTAAGGACGGTCGACCTAACGGCATAGAATATAAGGAACTTAACAATGGGGAGATTTTTCTTTTATGCATATAGTCTAGCATACTTGCTCTCATATCGACATTAAAATGCCGAGGATTCTCGCAAGATCTTCCTAAATTTAATTAGGATCTGTTACAACTTTTTGGTGAAGGTTTTTTTAAAGCGACTAAGGGCATCTTTTAATACGCAAAGCGGACAGGCTAGATTGATTCTGATAAAACTCTTCTCCTTACAGTGATACATGGAGCCGTCATTAATATAAAGACCGCTTTCTTTTAAAAGTTTTTCTTTAATCTCAACATCGCAAAGTCCTAATGCTTTACAGTCCACAAAGGCAAGATAAGTACTTTCAAGCGGTAATACTATAAGATCTTTAAAATTCATGCGCATAAACTCAACAAGATACATGTAGTTTTTTTGAATATAGTCATTAAGCGCATATAACCAATCATCACATTTAGTATAGGCTGCAATTAGAGCGGCATATCCAAAGGCATTTCCATCACAGATTTCATTGATGTTAATGCTTTGAAAAATCCTCTCTCGCAAATCTTTATTGTCGCAGAGGACGTATGCACAGTGCAGTCCGGCAATATTAAAAGGTTTGCTTGGCGAACACAAGGTTATAACCTTGTCCCAATAATCATCTGCGATTTTATAAAAAGGGTAGAAGTTTTTGTGATTGGGACGAATATCACAGTGTATTTCATCAGAAATTACAATGAGATTATTCTTTTTGACAATGGCAAGAATTCTTTCTAATTCTTCCTTATTCCATAATCTTCCACTGGGATTATGCGGATTACATAACAGCAGACAGCGTGCTTTTTTCGAGGCACAGAGCCTCTCTAAAGATTCAAAATCAATACTGTAGACACCGTTTTGGTAGATTAAAGGACATTCACTTGTATAGAGCCCTGAGTTACGTAGACTTGAAAAAAAATTATTGTAAGCAGGAGTCAATACCACCACTTCATCACCGTTTAAAAACAGTCCCTGCAGCACAGCTGATAAAGCAGGTACCACTCCTGGTGCATAAAGAATGCTTTCTCTCTTGACAACTCCCTCATAGTGTCTTTTATGAAAACCGATTATGGCATCATAAAAGGCCTCAGGTTCAGTCGCATATCCATAAATTCCATGCGCTGCCACCTTCATAACTGCTTCTTGAATCATGGGAGCGGTTTTAAAATCCATATCTGCAACCCATAAAGGCAGGATATCATGATCTGCAAAACTGTCCCATTTATAGGAAAAAGTATTATGTCGGTCCACAACCTCATCAAAATTAAAAGTAGTGTGGTTCGATTGCCTGGTACTCATTCATTTATACCTCATTTTATCTTTTAGAGGAGAGCATATCTTGGGCACATTCATCTGCAATGCTTATAAGTCCACTCTTTAGAGTAGCCACGAGTGCATCATAGCCTTTGTCAGATTGCTGTAAGGTTCTAGTATAGGCTTTTTTGAGGATTTTTTTGTGCTTTAAAGAGGCCTCAACCATCAGATCAAGATCTACTTGACCGTTGAGACTTCCATAGAATTTACTGACATAAACATTGAAAGTATAAGATTTATTGACCTTATGACGATAAAGCGCATCCTTAAACACTGAGGCAATCTGGGAGGATAAATCATTGGCCCAGCGATGATTGTTAGCTGATCTTAAAGTAACATCAGATGTTTTTACAACTACTCCTCCTTCAGTTAAAGAATCGTGTAATTTTACATTAAGATTATACGGAAGGGTGTAAACTTGAGAACTGATATTATCTGTAAGTAAATAACGATCATATATGACTTTAGAACCGCAGCCGGTTACAAAAACAAGAAATGCTCCAAATAAGCAAGTAAGAAGTGAAGAATGATAAATTTTCATATAAGACCTTTGAATGCAACCATATTATATCTAGATCTTAGAATAACTTTTTTTTTATGTTATTGATACGTTTCCTATCACGTTTAAGAAAGAAAAAATTCGTTTTATGATGTTGTAAATTATTTTCAAAAAAAAT
>CACYBT010000117.1 GCA_902772715.1 uncultured Succinivibrio sp. | reverse complement strand
ACTCCTTTAGGGAATTATCATCTAATGATACTGTTACCGTGGTACTGTTTACATGCAAAATTATAGCCATACAATAAATCTCTATCTCACGTTCAATAATTACAGCATTCTTGCTCATCCGCTATCGCAACATGTCCGTCTTTTAAAGCATTTTGCAATAAATTTTTTTTGAGCCTACCATGCTAATCTCGCGAACTTCCCTGACACATGTGATTCGAGTATACAAAGAACCTTTGGTGAGGATAGGCATAGCAAAACCTCTTTCATCATCGCATAAACGCTTATGATTTAAAGCACCTTCTCTGCTATCTCTACTCAGTGAACTGCATCAGGAGCATATTTCCAAGATTGTTGCCACAACAGCAGGATAAAATTTTTGTGGTATGACCTCGTAGAAATCAGAACTACTAAACAAATGGTTTATTTACCGCCACAACCGCTAAAAATAAAATCTTACACGATTTCTTTTTTCTAGTTTAAGAAACTATCTTATGCTCAGTATAGGTTCACATGCCTTGATTCATGGCCACCGCCTTGTCTATAGCAAAAAGATTTAGTTACAGTCTTATTATGTTTTAGCAATTACTAACAGCAGATAAGTCAGATACTCAATATTATTCGCATTTATAACATTAAGGCAGAGTCATTCCCAAAATGATACGGACATGGATCATACTTCTTGGTTTTACAATCCATATATTTCAATTATAGAAAGGTACTTATGAAAATTTATTGATTAAATTCGCAGTTTAACATATGAATTCTTTATATATGATATTTTAAAGACAAGTATATACACTATACTCAAAAAAAACAAAGTCCAAAAACAGAAAAGACCCTTTCGGGTCTTTCCTTCTAACATACGAAGTTACACAAAAATTATTTCTTGTAACGACGAGCTAAGTTGTCTAAACGCTCATTAGCACGAGCTGCATCTGATTTAACAAAAGCAACATCGTTGGCTAATTTAGACTGCTGAGCCTTCAAAGCATCAACGTCTGCTGCAATTGCATCAACTTTCTTCTCTAAGTTTGCATTACAGCCAACTAATACAGATGAACCTAAAGCAACAACAGCTAAAATTGTCTGAAACTTATTCATTTTTTTCTCCATACCGTTTAAACAGATAAGCAGAGGAACGGAAATCGTCCCTACACCGTGCACATTATAATAATAAATTATTTTAAAGTTAACTATTTTTTTTTGGTTTTTGATCTTTGCTACATAATTGCGCATTAAAAGTCACTCTGCAGGACATTTTTACAACAAATCCTGACGCAATTTTAAATAATCAACAACCGAGGATAAATCCTTTTTAATTACGGCGGATTCACATTTTCCGGACTCATCTTCAACATGAGTACCAACCAAAAAAACAGTGCTAATACCTGCATTCATCCCTGCAATCAGATCATTGGCATGATCTCCAATCATGATGCTTCTTGCAAAATCTATATCCAAATCATTTTTAGCCATAAACAGCATTCCGCTTTTGGGTTTACGACAGATACAATCAGTGCGGTACCGCAAAACCTGCCCATTTGGATGATGCGGACAATAATATATACCATCAAAAGCGGCATCATAAAGAGATAGAGACTGTTGCATAAAGGTATTTATTCTCAAAAAATCTGCTTCAGTATACATACCTCTGGCAATACCGGACTGATTGGTTACCAACACAAGCAGATATCCCATTTGTCTTAGCATACATAAAGCCTTAGGTACACCCTGTATAAAGGCAAAATTGTCAAGACAGCCGATATAGCCATAATCAATGTTTATGACACCATCTCTATCCAAGAAGACTGCCTTATTCATAGCTCATATTCCGATAATCCTAAATTATTGGCCGCAATCTAGACATTTCTATTGTAGTAGCTGAGCTACAACACAGCATGTAAATCCAACTGAAAAGAAATAATTGTGTGCCTATCTCTTCACCAAAAACACCCAAAAACTGTATTAAGTCAGGGAAAAAAGACTCACAAAGCACATAGGCGCTCTAGCCTAACTTTTTAATAAAGCTTACATTTGTTTAACTGTTTTTTGTATTGTTCAGCTCTTTCGTGCACTGTACGAGCCGTATCAATAAGCCACTTCTTGCTAAGATACGATTTATTGGCATAACCATACCACCCTTCATGATAATTCAGAAACTGATTGAAGGCATCCAAAAAATTGACATTATTTTTCTGTTTGGTTTTAGTCATATACCAGGCTATAAAGCTAAGGGAATCCTCAAAATCAGTACGTGATGACAGCATATTACCATCCTCACTTACATACTCGCTCCAAACCGCATCCTGGGCCTGAGCATACCCAAGAGAACTGCTTCCACGTCCATATGGAATAAATAAAAACCATCGCATTGGTGGCTTGGCATCCTCTTTGAATCTTGATTCCTGAGCCATAATAGCCATTGCCACATGCATAGGCACACCGTACTTTTCATGAACTCTGAGTGCCGCATTATACCAACTATCCTTTTCCTGGAAAATAGAACAGAGATTATCAGGATTAGAAGGGGGAGACACGCTACAGCCACCAATCCACAAGAGATTTATTACAGCCACAGCATTCAAGATTTTTCTAAGTTTGCGCATCGTATAACTTATGATCATGCCTAAATAGCATCATCACCTTCCTCTCCGGTTCTGATTCTGATAACTCTCTCCACCTCGGATACAAAGATTTTTCCATCACCAATCTTGCCTGTATGAGCCCCTTGAGAAATTGCTTCAATACATAAATCAACATCTTCATCCTTTACCACAAGTTCAATTTTTGCTTTTGGAAGAAAATCCACTACATATTCAGCACCACGGTAAAGTTCAGTATGCCCTTTCTGTCTACCAAACCCCTTGACCTCAGAGACTGTCATACCAGAAATACCCTTAGCACTTAAAGCCTCACGAACATCATCCAATTTGAAAGGTTTAATTATTGCAGAAATTTTTTTCATTGCTATTTCTCCAAGTTATCTATTGCCTTTAGAAATCTAAAATACCTCTATATGGCCTTATGCCAAACCTACTTACATTTTATTATAGAAATCTCCCAACTGATATCATATTTTTTTTATTCGTTATCTTAACCTTATATTTT
>CACYBT010000116.1 GCA_902772715.1 uncultured Succinivibrio sp. | reverse complement strand
TCCATAATTAGGTTAGGAACCGCCGTATGCGGATCCGCACGTACGGTGGTGTGAGAGGGCTGAGCTATAACTCGCCCTACTCGATTTGTTATATCCCATACTTATGATAAATTCGTCATCTGTAATCTATTAACCGCATAAATATGCTAAATATTACTAATTCTGATTTTTTTTCATGGCCAAGATTTTATCTAACCAGTTGTACTATAAAGAAATATTTTAGTAATATGAAGTGAATGTCACATTTTCAGCGACAGGCGTCTAAAACCACATCAATAATGGGCAGATTTGCAGCCATTTTTGGGCTATTTAGGGGCTTTAATAACTTGTTTTGTCCCATTCTTGGGAGGCGTTTGCAACGCCGTGTGAAAAAAAGGCTTCTCTGCTATCAAAAAAATTATCCCACTAACAAGGAGAGCGCATGAGTAAGTGATACCTATTTAATATTTTCAACGCCATCCAAAATAAATCAAGGTCTGTAAAAAAACTGCAAGCGTGATTTCGTTTCAAGAAATTAATTCTATTGCTTAAAAGTGCCACCCTGTTGGGCAAATCGTAATTTTGACGCTGGGGGCTTTGTCTACGGGCTCCTAGAATTTAACGACCGTGGAGCACTGTCAACATCTAAATACACTATCAATAACTTTAGACTGAATATTACAGCAAATATGCATCAAAGCCCATCAGTGGCAAGGAATTTCATAATCAGAGTAGGAAACCTTAGTTTATTACTTTTATGCAGACTTTAATCTGCGCACTGCCACCTATATTGATCCTGATAATCCATGTTCAGAGCATCTTAGCGGGTTTAGCTCCTTTCTTTTGTAGGCATAACAGCTAATATTCCTGTTGACGGCAGTGGTTTCTCTGTCAGACTGTCCAGCAAAAACAACTTTAACTGTAACACCCCCATGAAAAAGTACACAAAGAGGTGTACAGATGGAAAATGCTGGTATCAAGGTACATATGTGGTTCTCAAACGCCAAGGGCGTAATATCCCATCTGACCATTACTGAAGGGACAGGCTCGGAAAGAGCACAGGTAAGAGCAGAAGAATATGGCGCAGGATTGAAGAACACTTTGGACCTCGGTTACGTTAATTACGATGGGGGAACTCAATTACAACCGCAGAAATCAGTATTACCTAATACGATATCGCACCAACGTTCAGGAAACTGTTATAATGGACATGGCCAAAAGTCCGTTTAAGAACTTATTGGCAAGACACCTTTTTGCTAACTTCCCGAAACTATTACGTCTGAATATATAGATCTGCAGGTTTAACATCCTGATGACAATGGTAATGAAATTACTGCAAAAGTTGTTAGAGTCAGAAATCCTGATGGAGAGTTTTCATACTACTGAACTAACATTCTCATGGACAAAATCCCTGCAAAAGCAGTCTATCTACTTTATAGGTGCAGATGGGAGGGAGCAGAACTGACCTTTAAGGCTTTACAGTCAGGAGATGGCATAAGAACCATTAACCTAAGCCTTAAAGAAATTATCCTAACCTTTATGTTGGGAAATGTGCTTACCTATTTCTTTAAGCAGTTGATTGCGACAGTCGTCAAGAGACTGTCGAAAGCAACAGGCTCTTTTAGCATTTTGAGGAACCACACCGCTATGGAGGTTGCAGAGCAACGGATAAGAGCATTCACAAGCGCAGAGAACAGTAGGATATACTCTAACCTAAACAGGTGTAAGGATAAAATCCTTGAAGACTGCACTTAAAAAAGCAAGTAAACGGGATAAACAAGCATTTAAAGAGCTACCCTCAGTTGAAAAACTATAGGGAAATTGGTTAGTGGTCAGGGTTCAGGAGCCAAAGTTCCTGGGCATGATATAGTTTTGAAATGCCACCCACGGATTACTCTATCATAAGATACAATCATATTTCCCTTGTGTGCTGCTCTTTAAAAAACCGAGTATTCCATGTTCCCATCTATAACAATTACAATTTCTTTGCTGTCTGCATAATTAGTATGTTAAAGCCAAAATCCAATTAAATCTCTTCTTCAGGTGTCACAATCTCATCGCAGTATTTAATGAACTGAAATAGTTATTGAATCACTTTAAAATCGTAAGTGGCTTCTCATATCGTGTGGCAACACAGAGAGCATCAGTATTATTTTTTTTATCTTTTAAGATTTTTATAATAAACAGGTCCTTTCTCTATACTGTTTTCTACAAAAAAGAAACCAATATATTCACTGTCTTGATGTGGCAATTTTTTGCCGTTTAAGTGTTTTTTTTCCAAAAAGGCTATTTTTACCTCTAGTCTGCAAATACCTCTTATAATTATTTTTCCCTTTATTAACAATAAATTATTTTTATTTTCAAAAATTATTTTAAAAGTTGGCACAGATATTTCATATAACAGATTACCTTTGGGAGTATTCCTTTTTTGGAGAGAAAACTGGAAAACAATGAGCCTCTTAAAGGATATAAATATCTAACACCAAAATAGGTTAATTAGGGAGAAAAAAAATGGCTCTATATGTTCAGACAAATACGACCTCTATAAACGGTCAGAGACGACTTAGTAATGCTACAAAAGCATTGGACACCACTTTCCAGAGATTATCCTCTGGTATGCGTATCAATTCTGCACGTGATGATGCGGCAGGTTTACAGATTACCGATCGCTTAACTTCACAGATCAATGGTTTAAACCAGGGTAACCGCAACACCAATGACGGCATAGCCCTTTGCCAAATGATGGAAGGCGCTCTCGATGAGACGACCAATATGCTGCAGCGTATCCGTACTTTGGCAGTACAGTCAGCTACCGGAACCAATACCGATTTAGACAGAAAATCCATTCAGCAGGAAATTGATCAGTTATCTGAGGAAATCACCAGAATTGCCTGCAAAACCACTTATGCCGGTCAAAAGTGCCTCTCTGGCGCAAGATCATTGCCAAATAATCCTAGTCTTCTAGACACTGCTGGCAAAATTACATTCCATGTCGGAGCCTACGCAAATGATACAGTTAGTCTGACTCTATCCACTGGTTTCTCAGCATCAGGATTATGTCAGGATACAACAGTATTGGGTGGCAACATAATTACTGCAACTGCAACTACAGCAAGTACTGGTACAAACGGACTTTATCTGTCAAATAACATGTATCATTTTACCGCTGCTTCGCAAAGTGTTGCTGAATACTGTATTGAAACCATTGATAAAATGATCAATATTGTGGATACTCACCGTGCCGCCTTAGGTGCATTACAGAACCGTATGGAGTCAACCATCCGCAACCAGGAAAATGTGGCCGAAAACGTCTCAGATGCCCGTTCGAGGATCCGTGATGCTGACTACGCAGAAGAAGCCTCAAACCTCTCAGCACAGCAGATTGTCCAGCAGGCGGCAACCACTGTTCTGACTCAGGCCAATCAGAAACCGCAGATTGCCATGAACCTATTAGGTGGCTAATACCTGACAGGATACTAAAAGTTAGATATCTCTCCCTTAGGGGTACAAAAGTACCCCTTACCGGGGCAAGATCTGACGAAACGTGACATAAATAACCAAATCATCTTGATTTTAGATCCTGTCCATAAATTACTTATGTCTATCTTTTATATCACAAAAAGGATAAGCAGTACTGTCTTTAGGATGAGAAGACTCATTTTTCTCTTGTTAAATGCCAAGTTTATTCATGCTTGTTTGAACCTAAGCACTGTAACTTCGCTACATTTAATAATTTGTATCTAAATCTCAAGTACACTCGTATTTTGCCGTCAAAAATTTGAAAACTCTGTACTAAAATTTCTTTACCATACTCATGAATAATAAGATAATCATAAAATAAAAGGTAAAAAAAAATCCCCAGTGGGGATCTCTTATATGTATCAGAAAAATCAAGCGTAAACGGAAACTCCATACTGTTCTGAAATAGCATCCCTTCGTTCCTGGTTAAATACACTCTGGTATGCCGAAACCTTGTTGGATTTCTGCGAATAGGAATTAAATTCAGCATGAGCCTGTGAATACTCAGCCTCAGAAACTTTTTCAGGATCAATAGTTTTTGAAACAGCCACTGCCTGATTTTCTAGAACAGAAGTGGATTTTTCTTCAAGATTACTACGATTATACTGCTCATCAATACGTTGACGGTTAGTATGACTCTGAATGATCTGAAATCTTGATGAATCTCCAACACTTCCTATAGCCATTCACATTCTCCCAAAAATAATAATTCTCTATATAATTATAGTAAAATATTTTATTATTAGTAATAATTATTTTTAAGAAATACTCTATCCTGTGATCCTGAATAAAATATTTCTTAAAAAAACGAAAATATCGTTGCTAATCTCTTTTTTACAAAAAAACATAAAAGAAAAATGTGATCTAAAACAAAATATAACTTCGCAATCCAAAAATCAAAAATCCCCTAGAACAGGTAGTTAATGTGTTAATCTCAAATTTATCGTGAAAGGCAAAAACCTTTTCAATCAGTTCATATGAGAAAACGGAGAACCATCTCAAAAAAAGAACAAATGGATCCTTACAGGGATTTATCCTTGAAACGACGGTAAAGACAGAAGAATATGAGATATATTAAAGTAAAGTCACAGTCCTATAAATTCGCATCGTACAGACATTATGCAAAACAGTCTATTTAGATTTACACGCAATAAGTATTTGTTGTAAACATCACATGTAAAACTGGTTTTAGGTATTTTCAGCCATTAAAGTACATTTTTAAAGACTAGACAATAAATGATTTAACCTTTGATGCCATGGGACAGTAATTTAAATTCAAGTGTCTATGAGCAGAAAAAAAATA
>CACYBT010000115.1 GCA_902772715.1 uncultured Succinivibrio sp. | reverse complement strand
TGTAACTTATATCCATATTGTTATTTATATGCACGATTTATTTGTGAAATAAAATTTGCAGAACAACACAATTCTACAACAGAGCGATTTATTTATAAATCTTGGTCATTCCAGATTATAAATACTATCACAGACTTTCCCTTAACAGTTTCGTTTGATGTTGAATCTAAGTTGCCAGAGGTATCAGTGTGACGTTTGGGTCCATTTATTGTTTTGATATAACAGCGGGCCACGATTTATGTACAGTTTGCCTCATGTTAGATTTTAAGTGAGAAGTTTAAAACTGTTTTAAACAGGATTTCTTTATCATGCAACAAAAGTTAACATCTGGAGTATACCTTAGCCTTACGACAAGGACAGAGAGCTAATCCCCATATTATGTTGTATGGAGAATTTCAGCCCCCATGCTGGCGTGTGATGTTTTCTCCGCTGTTTATAACCTTGAATCGCATCATTTTCACTTGTCTTTTATTCTGTCTGTTCTGTGAGGTTTTCGTTTACGCTTACTTCTAAAAGATGCACTCGGCGGTCGTTACCATCTAATACTTTAAAACTGAATTTTTCGATAGAAACAGTTTCTCCTATCTTAGGAAAGCGTCCTAGAATGTGGGTAGTGAGACCTGCTATGGTTTCAACGTCGGCCAAATCCTCAAGTTTACTTGAAAAGAATTCATCAAATTCCTCGAGGGTGGTTATTCCCTTGACAATATATGATTTGCCTTCTTTGGATTTTACGATGTTATCGTCACTGATTTCGGTATCATACTCATCATCAATATCTCCGACAATCACCTCTAAAATATCCTCAATGGTGACAAGCCCTGAAACTCCTCCAAATTCATCTACGACAATTGCCACATGAAAACGGTTCTGCTGAAACTCTTTTAACATGGAGTTGATCCGTTTTGATTCAGGAACAATGATTGCAGTGCGCAGTAAATTAGAAATGGAGTTATTACTCATTTCCTTTTGAGCACAAAGCGAGGGAATAAGATCTTTTGCAAGCAGAATGCCGACAATATGATCTTTGTCTTCACCTATGACTGGATAACGGGAATGGGAAGTGGTCTGCACTACTTTGGCCGCCTCAAGTACAGTGGCATTGATGTTGATAGTAACGATTTCATTAACGGGAATCATCACATCGGAAACACGCAGGCGGGTAATATCAAAAATTCCCTGCAGCATTTCACCGGTTTCTTCATCAATAATTTCATTTTCGGTGGCTTCAACAATAACCTCTTCTAACTCTTCCTTGGAGGAGGGTTCATTTTTTTTATTGAAAATCTTTGACAAAAATGAAGTGTGTTCCACGTCTTTATGCTCGTTCATATGTCCCTGCCTTAAATGCACTAGGCCTTTTTTATTTAAATTTCGTCATCTTTATAGGGATTATCAAATCCTAAGGCTAGCATAGCCTTTATCTCAAGAGGTTCCATTTCTAGTCTGTCCTGTTCCTCAATGTGGTCATATCCTAAAAGGTGCAGACAGCCATGCACGATAAGATGGGCTAAATGCTCTTCAAAGGTTTTGTGCTGAGCGATGCTTTCATTTAAGGTTACATCATAGGCAATCACGAGATCCCCTAAAAGTGGCAGTTCCTCAATACCTTCAGGCATTTCAAAGGGAAAGGACAGGATATTGGTTGGTTTATCAATATGTCGGTAGGTCTTATTTAGTTCCTGAATTTCCTCATTGCTAACCATTCTTATGGTGATTTCACTATCATGGCTGCGTCCGCCGATTTGGAGAGCGCAACGTGCCCAGTTTTCCATGGTTTCAAGAGTAGGTAATGGTTTGTTTTCGGTTAGCGCAAGTTGTAAATCAATTGTCAGTTGCATAAGTCTAAAATTTAAAAATGTCCGGTGTTCTTAAAATTTTCGATGGCTTCATTAAAGCGTTTTTTCTTGTCGCGATTTAGGTATTCTTCGTCATTAAACTGGGCGTAGGCACGCACTACAGCCGCTACTACAGGGTGACGAACCACATCTTTGGCATCAAAAAAGGTAAAACCGATTTCTTTGACCGGCCCTAATACTAAAATGGCGTGTTTCAGTCCCGATACCACCTGAGCAGGCAAATCAATCTGACTTGGATCTCCGGTAATCACGGCATGAGAATTAAATCCAATACGCGTCAGAAACATTTTCATCTGTTCGATGGTAGTGTTCTGTGCTTCATCAAGAATAATGAAAGCATCATTGAGAGTGCGCCCGCGCATATAGGCCAGAGGTGCAATTTCAATAATCTGCCTTTCCAAGAGTTTTTCCACTTTTTCAAAGCCTAGAAGTTCAAAGAGGGCATCGTAGAGAGGTCTTAAATAAGGATCAACCTTCTGTGTAAGATCTCCTGGCAGAAAACCTAATTTTTCACCAGCCTCCACAGCAGGTCTTGTGAGAATGATGCGCCTCACCTCATTGCGTTCTAGTGCCTCAACCGCGGCGGCAACTGCGAGGAAAGTCTTGCCGGTTCCAGCAGGACCTATGCCAAAGGAAATATCATGAGATAGAATCTTGCTGATGTACTGGGCCTGGTTTTCGGTACGAGCCTTGACATAACCGCGTTTAGTCTTAAAGACAGAAGCCTTGGTATAAAGATTATCTAAAGAGGCCGTCTGGTTTTCATAATTTATTGCGTCCTGTTCGATACTTACGATTTCTGTTAGGGCCAGATTTACCATGTCCAAAGTTAGTTCTGAGGGTTTGGTGGTACCTTTTAGCGGCAGAGTGTCAATATACAGTGAGGACAGTAATTTTTTCGTCTTCTTGAGGCTACTTTGAGTCCCCTCTACATGTATATGGCCGCTCACATAGGAAATCTTAACCCCGAGGCGCTTTTCTATCTGTTTTAGGTTCTGATCTTCGGGGCCTACCAAGTAGGCCATACGGTTTTTATCAAAAGGTTCAAGTTCAAAATCAATGCTATCCATAATCTGTCTTTACTCTTTATCTTGTGATACCAGCTCACCCTTTAGGGTATGCGCTGCCACAGAAGTGATTTTTACATCTACCATTTGACCTATAAGTGATTTACTGCCGCTAAAAACCACAATTCGTCCTGAGGAAGAGCGACTTTTAAGTTCATGCTCATCTTTTCTGGAGATGCCTTCGACAAGACAGGATAAGGTTTTGCCTAAAAATTCATTGGTGTATTCGGTGGAGATTTCCTCAAGACGCTTTTGCAGTGTATAAAGACGCTGCATCTTTTCCTCATGAGGCGTACTGTCAGGCAGACTGGCTGCAGGTGTTCCCGGTCTTTTTGAATACACAAAGGAGAAACTCTGATCAAATCTCACCTT
>CACYBT010000114.1 GCA_902772715.1 uncultured Succinivibrio sp. | reverse complement strand
GGGCGTATTCTTAGATTCATATTGGAGTGTTATTTAATCGTAAAAATAGGGGAGGGAACTTTTTCAGTCCTGGGAAATTTGAAAGCAAAACTTTTAAAACAATAAATAGACATAAATTTTGTACGTAATACCAGTGTGCTGTATTAACTAAGGTTTATAAAATTTTCAAGGTACTGTTTAAAAAGCTGAGGTTCGGTAAGAAAAGGTGTATGTGCGGAATTCTGAAACACGACACATTTATGATTTGGTAGTGCATCAAGTTTGTCTACTAGTTCTGGTTTTACAAGTCGGTCTTTTTGTCCAAATATGTGGAAGCATGGGATTTTAAGTGAGGCTAGTGCAGCACGCAGATCAACATGAGACATAAAAAAAAGACCAGATTTGAGCACATTTAATTCAACACTTCCCTTTTTTTGATAGCACGAAAGCAGGAAATTTTTCTGCTCTTGTGTTAAAGCATTTCCCTGTGTTTGGAGCATAAAAAAAAGTCGGATGCTTTTTTGTGGTTCGTTTCTCTCAAAAAGACTGAAAGTTTTTAAAACATACTTGTAATCAAAACCTGGCCACATAGGATCACTTGGAAAGCGAGGCGTGCCACACAAGGTTACAAATCTGCTAATTTTATGTTCTTGGTCTTTGGAACATGCCAATATGCCAATGAGACAGCTTAATGACCAAGATACCAAAGTACACCCTTTTGGAATTGTATTGAGAAGTAAAGAGGCGCAAAAGTTAATATCGTCAGCATATATGGCTAAATCTTTTGACTTTCCATAACCAGGCATATCAACAATGATGATGTAGCATTTATCAAGCAAGTTCTGCAGTGGAGTGAAAATATTAAAATCGGTTGCCCATCCAGGAGTGAAAACTACAGGAGAAGCCTTACTATCACCAAAGCATGTGCAACCAAGTCTTAATTTTGTATCACTCATAATATGCAAGGTTTAGATATTTTTCTCTTTACGGTATGCAATGAGATCTTCAATAGAAAGACATGTCAAATCATGTTCAAGAGCAAAATTAGTAATGCGAGGAAGTTTGGCCATTAAGCCATCAGGGGCACATAACTCGCACAAAATACCTGCTGGTGTCAATCCAGCAAGTTTTGCTAAATCAACAGAAGCTTCTGTGTGCCCATCGCGTACTAAAACTCCACCTTTTTTTGCAACTAAAGGAAACATATGTCCAGGACTTGCAAGATCCTCTGGTTTTCCATGAGGATTGATGACAGCCTTTATCGCCTTAACTCTGTCTGGAGCACTTACACCTGTAGTTACCCCTTTGGCTGCATCTACAGAGATGGTAAAGGCTGTACCATAGACTGAGGTATTATGTTCTACCATCATTGGCAACCCCATTCTATCAGCCTGTTCTTGCTCGATACATACACAAACAATACCAGAGCATTCTCTTATCATAAAAGCCATCTGACTATCGGTAACTGTTTCTGCGGCATATATGAGATCACCTTCATTTTCACGATCTTCATTATCGACGACGAGAATTCCGCGCCCTTTTTTTAAGGCATCAATAGCGGCCTCAACACGGTCTATTGCTGTAGCTCCGAAATTTTCAAGAAGATTTCTTACTTTCATTTTTACCTCATTTTGATAATTCATTATTTCTTGCGGTACTGATTGCTGCTTTCATTGTTGAAACTGCCTGACTAAGTCCACAGATTATAGATCTTGATATTATACTATGTCCTATCTCAACAAAACTAAGGGGGGCTAATTTGGCAATATCCTGAATATTGTGATAGTCAAGCCCACCCATGGCACCGACTTGCAGGTTACAGTCATAGGCTAACTGTGCTGCCGTTACAATTTTATTAAAATATTCATTGCTACTAAAACAATCTCTGGCACTTTCTTTAGCATATTCTGTGGTATTGAGTATAACTCTCTTGATGCCACATTCTAAAGCACAATGAATCTGAGCAGGATCTGGCTCAATAAAGACTCCAACATTACAGTCGGAATCTGATAATTTTCTGGAAAATTGCTCAATTATTGGACACATCTCAACAATGTTTAGTCCGACACCCGAATTTTCAGGTATGAGGCAAACAGATTGAGGAGCAAGCGCTAATGTTAGGGCCAAAAGCTCTTCATGGGGAGCAATAGCAATATTAAATGTAGCATGGTTAAGTTCTCGTGCTAAACGTACATCTCGGTCGTGTATATAGCAACGATCTAAAGTAAGATGCATGGTTACAAAATCAGCGCCACCAGTTTGTGCTAACTGTATGAGTGTCACCGGATCTGGAGTATCATAAATGCCATGTACTCTAAGTCGTGCAACTGCACTGACATCCACTCCAAGAAGCATTTTCTTCATGAGATTTCCTCAGTTTAATATTTGCTTACTATTATAGCTAGTTTTTCCTTAATGCTCCAATTCGCATGGACAAAGTACACAATTTAACCATATCAAAATCCTTAGGCATTTTTGCAATCAGCACGTAATGAAGCGCTTAGGCATGTTTTACTCCAGATCCAATTACTATGCTACTGCCATCGTTCTTTTTTTCAATTATTAGTTTTGAAGCAATCCGATCTTTTATCATTTCTATGTGAGAAATGATTCCTACAAGTCCGTGACGCTGCCTCATATTTTCAAGCGCATCAATGGCAATTTCTAGAGATTTGGCATCGAGGGTGCCAAAACCTTCATCGAGGAATAAAGAATCAATGCGTTTATTGATACAGGAAAGACGAGATAAACCTAATGCTAAGGCAAGACTAACAATAAAGGACTCTCCTCCAGAAAGATTCATACAACTTCTTATATCGTTTCCTAGAAATTCATCCTGAACATAAAATTCAAGATACGATTCAGGACTATTTTTGTTTTGTATAAGTCTATATCTTTCAGAAAGCTCAGAAAGTTCAATATTTGCACATTCTATTAAACGACCAAATGTAATAGCCTGTACCTTTGCTCGATATTTCTTTCCATCACCAGAGCCAATAAGATTGTTAAGTTTGCTCCAATTTTCAACTAACATTCTTTGAGTATCTATCAAGGCAATTTTTTCCGCATGTTTTGCATGAGCCTCGTCATCCTTAGACAGGATATTCTGGATTCCGCCAATTTTCTGATTTAAATCATTTTGCTCTTTTTGGCTGTCTTGTAAAAGGGCTTTTAAGGAATCAAGATCATACTGAGGGAAAGGCATCTTTTTTAACCTTTCCAATTCAGCATTGATTACTGAAAGCTGACCTGTTGCTTTTGATACATCAGCGCTCAAAAGTTCTTTTTTTTGTGTTAGTATTTCACGTTTTTCTAGTGATAATCTTGAATTGAGGAATTCCTCCTCATTTTTAAATTCATGGGTTTTTAAACCTTCAGCAAATTTATTTTCTAAATCATTCTGATTTTTTAATTCGTTTTGGTAATGTTCTTTTAACTGCCCAATACGCTCTTTACATCCATGTAATTCTAGTTCACACTGTTTTTTTGTTTTTTCATATTCCGTTTTGGTATTTTCAAGTTCAGTGGTTTTTTCTAAAAGTTTTCTTTTCTCAACTTCCACTTTCTTTTTCCCAAAGAGTTGTTCTCTTTGCAAAAGGGTTGTTTCGTAGTTTAATTTTTGTTTTTGGAAATTATCAAAAAGCGAGGAACACAACTGTTCTTTTTCCATATAAGAATTATTGAGAGCATTTATAATGTTGTTATTATCCTCAAGTTTTTGGGCATTCTTCTGTTGAAGATCTAGAAGAGTTTTATAGTTTTCAAGTTGTTTTTCAAGGTGGAGTAAAATCTTACTTGGATCTGAAAATTTGTTATCACTGATGCCATATAATTTTAAAGTATTTTCAAGCTCAGGTTGTCTCAATTCTATTTTTTTTAATTGAGAATTGAAGTTATCTTTAGCGGTCTCTACTTGAGAGCTGGCATTTAATTTTTGTGTTTGTGCTCCTTCAAGTTTCTCAATGATAAGGTCCTTTTCATGTTTTTTCTTATCAAAATCTAATTGGGAGGCATGAATTTTGTCTATTTGAGACTGAATCTTAAGTTCCGTTTCCTTTAGTTCGTTTTTCTTGGCAAGAATATAATCCGTATCTTCTGAAAACAATGGTGTGTTTATTGTCTGATCATTAAGTGAGGATAAACGTGTAAAGCGTTCTACTTCCAAAATCTGCTGAAAAAAGTCTGTTTCATTTGAGGTTAGGTCGGCAACAATATTCTTACAGTCAGTTCTAATTTCCTTTTCTATTAGACTTTTTTTAGACAAAAGAGATCCTATATTCTCTTGTATGGTTTTAAGACTTCCTTGTCGAATGCTTATGTCTGACTCTGTTTTCTGAATCTTATTTCGTTGTTGCTTTTCCTTTTTTTTCATGGATTTTAAAGAATTTTCAAGGTCGTTTTCTATCTGAGGTAAATGATCTGCATAAGGATGTACTGTTGAACCACAGCAGGGGCATGCCTTTCCTTTTTTTAGAGAGGCTCTAATTTCTTCTAGGTTTTTTACTGCATCTTGATATTTGATTTTTTCCTCAATAATCTCCATATCCTTCTCAATAATATTAAGTTCCTTTTTTTTAAGCTCCAAATCACTGAGTAATGGCTGAACTTCACTGTTTAGAACCTCTGAATTTTGGCTGTTTTCCATAATGTCGCGATCAATTTCTGCAAGTGAAACACAATGATTTCTAGCCTTATCCATTAACGACGAGATGGAATCTAGTTTTAAAGCAAGAGCGCGGATTTGTTCTAGGGAGGCTCCGTTTAGTAGGGCATTAAGATTTGCTTTATCATGGTCAAGTACATCATTAGCCCTATTGAAATTTTCCTCAGCAGTCTTTCTCTTCTGTTCAAGACTCGATATTTCAAGAGTTATCTTCTTGAGTGTTTTTTCGGCCTGTATAAGTGTTTTATTAAGTATATCCCGTTCTTTTTCGTCCTCTACCATAGCATTAAGTCTTTCTTTAATGCCTGAAAGCTCAACTTCAAGTTTGGCGTACATGGCATTTTTCTGAAGAGAGCTGTTACTCTTTTCAAGCTCTTTCTCAAGCCTTTGTTTAGTTTGTATATTTTGCTCTCTATCCTCTCTTAGTTTATTAAGTTTTGTCATTTCCGCATCATATTCAGATTTTGCATTATTTTTTACATTATCTTGCTCATTTAATCTAGTATCAATCTGAATAACACGGTCAAACAGTTCCTGCTGCTGTTCTACAATTTTACAATGGGCAATCAAATTGTCGTTTGCTTGAATAAACATATCTGAGGATTTATTTAGTTTATTTTCTGCTAAAGGTAGACTATTTTCTTCATCATAAAGCAACTGTTGAGTCTTCTGTGTTGATGAGCGAACTTCTTTTAGGGTTGCATATAGTCCTTCAAGTGTCTGTGTTTTTCTATCTGCATTTAGGATTTCTTCATTTTCATTATTAAACTTATCTAAATTTTCTTTTGCTTTTGTGACCAGATTTTGGGCATAGATCAATTTTATTTCGTAGTTTTGAAGGTCTTCAAGATGCTTTATGTCCGATCTTTGGTTTACGAGCTGCTGCTCTAGAGAGTTAAGTGTTTTCTTTAATTTTTCCATTTCATCTTGATATTCACTTCTTTTCTCAGGTGTAAGAATTTCAATGTCTTCAATCTGATGAGTAAGTGCTTGCAGTTTCTGACTTTCTTCTTTATGTTTTTCGAAGACTTCCATAGAAATTCTTGAATAGATTTCTGTACCGGTGATCTGCTCAAGGATTTTTGCTCTTTCATCGACATGACTTTTAAGGAATTCTGTAAACTGTCCCTGTGCAAGTAGAACAGAGTTTGTAAATTGTTTATACGTCATACCGGTAGCTGCTACAACCTGACGATTTACTTCATTTTTTTTTGTATAATCCTGATTGTTTGCATAATCCTTGAAACGATAGCTAGGCTGTAAAAGATTTCCTTCTTTTTTGTTATATGCTCGACGTTGTTCAAAACGTGCTAGGTAACGATGCCCATCTGAGTTAAATTCAAGTTCTGAAAAACATTCTGCAGTGTGTCTTGTCATTACCTCGTTTGTATTGGTAGACAATTTTTCGATTCGTGGAGTCATACCATAAAGAGCTATGGTTATTGCATCAAGAATTGTAGATTTGCCTGCACCGGTATCGCCGGTGATAAGAAAAAGTCCGGATGATGAAAGGGCGGGATCTGTAAAATCAATAGTCCATTCGCCTTTTAGAGAATTGATGTTTTTAAAATGAAGTTTTTCTATGCGCATTTTTTATTCCTTATGATGATCATCAGTTTTTTCTTCGGTAAACTCGATTTTATTCAGGATCTGCTGATAAAGCGTATTCAAAAGATCCTTATCCTTGCTTCCAAGTTCTGGATTGTCATCTAGAATTCTGTAAAACATTTCTGTTGG
>CACYBT010000113.1 GCA_902772715.1 uncultured Succinivibrio sp. | reverse complement strand
TTAAGTTTAGAAATTATTGATCTAATAAACCACGACTGAGTGCCATTAACACGTGTTGAATACTGTTTTGACATAGCAGATATAACTGATAAATAAGCACTTGTACCTGGCAGAAATAAAGCATGACGACAACAATCCTGTTCATGTTGGGTCATTAAATCAAAAATAAGTCTAGGATTTGAATTATCTAATTCTGAAATAACCTGAATAATTTCATTTCTAATATCATCATAGTTTGAAGTACCAAACACTGCTTGTAGATATGCAGGATGCAGATTGCTTATTGTATATTCTTTTTCCTTTTTATGCTGATTTCCATTTTGTGAAACATATATTAAATTGGCTTCTGAATTATATATTGATCCCATTTGAGCCTTGGTTCGGCTTCGAGGAATGATATGGTCGATTTCGCAAATGTTGTTTTCGAGTGGAACTCCTGTATAAGGACAGATGTTTCTTGATGCCGCTTTAATTCGGTCATCTTTGTTTTGCCAATTTGTTAACTGCTCTTTTAATAATTCATCTGCTCTCTTCTTATTTTTCCTAGATGCAGCTGTTTTTTTGATCTGTGCTATAGAAGCACTAAACTCAAACTCGTTACTTTCAACAAGAATTCCTAAATTGATAATTGAATTCTTTATATCTGGAATAGATTTAAGCTCTACTGCTTTTCTTTTTGCTATCTCATAGGCTTGTCTTTCTAATATTTTTCCAATTGAGCCATCAAAAGGTCTTACAGACTCGGCGGGGAGTCGACAGCATACTGCGCTTCCTTCTTCAGTGCAATGCATTCTCCAATCGTTCTCTTTTATAACAGATAAACAATTGCTCGAAAATCCATGTATATCTGTTTCCATAATATTGTATAGTTGAGAGAGACTATAAGGATCTTCAAATCTCGTGGAGCCAAAACCTAGTTCATCTAAAAGAAGTTCCTTACCAAGATAATCAGAAACTTCTCTCGTAATGTATGCAATGTTTACTAGATCCTTTTGTTCCTTGTTTAGGGACTTTTCTCCATTTTTGTTGAGAAAAAATAATGCTGCCTTGTATTTATGGTTAAATGCATTTCCATAATACTTTCTTTTCTCTTCAATAGAACGACATAGAGAGCGAACTGAACTTCTTCCTTTGAAAGGTGTTAGCCATAATTTTTTGAATTTCTCAAAGTTAAATTCATTGTATATTCCAAGAACACTGGCAACCAATAAATCTAAGTTTTCACTTTTCATTTTTGGATGAATTCCTGACATCTCCAACAAAGGATTGCTTACAATTGACCACAACCCTTTTTTGGATAATTCACATTCTTTGTAATAGCATCGTGTAAATTTTAAGAATAAATCTCTATCTTGAATCCCAACTTTACCGCAAACCAATGAATCTACATCTGCCCAATGCGGTGAATCTGGCTCTGTGCTCCATCCTCGAATATTTGAGATAGCTTTTTCTGTCTTTGTCAGGTCTAATAGCCTTTGTAACACATATGAGTATTTAATTTTCTCAATGGTATTGTGGGTTGATTGAGATTTATCTAAACGGCTCTTTCTATCTGTTGTTGATACAATACTGTCAAGCCCATCAATCAATAGAGGATATTCGTCGGAAAATGCCTTTGCCCAACAGATCCATTTATTTGAAAATACTTCGTCCAATGATTTTGGACTTAACAAAAGAGTTTGATCAATAGGAGGATGACGATTGTTCTGATCCTCGTAAGGTGGAATAGTAAGCACGGGATCCACAGAGCACAGAGTTTCAATAATTTTTTTGCTTTCTTTTACCTTTTTGATCAAAGCAGAAATATTAAGCCCATCTTCTCTTGTTGGGTAGTGGAAGAATTGATAAGCTCTAATCCAAATATCTCTAAACCGATTTTCATCAAATGGTTTTTCGGTATTTTTCATAGAAATATCATTAAAATACCATCTAAGTGCTCTTAATTGCAGATTTGATATATTTCCAATGCAACGGAATAGATTCTCCCCGCCTTTAAATATAACTCTAAGTGATTCCAAACGAGAATCTTTTTCTATGTCTGAACGAATCTCCTCAAGATATTTTTTTCTGTGCTTATGCCCAAATTTTTCCTGCTGAATAAGAAGATTTGTTGCTTCTCGCATTGTTTTTATCGCACATTCATACTGTTTTTTTTCGTTTTTATTTACATTTTTCAAGTAAGTATCAAGAAGATTATCTTTTAATGAGTTGAAGTATTTGGTTGCAGAATTTAAATCACAGCAGTTATACTTAAATTGGGAAAGCAATGATTCTGAATCAGAAAATAAATTTGGATAAGCGGAGGCAAATAAATCAGGAGAAACATCTTCTAAAGGAGATAAGTCGAGTTCAGATTCTAATCTTGTGTAACCTCTTCTTCTCATAAGTGATGAAATTGCTTCTTTTTCATCTGGAAGTAAAGATCTTTTTGCAGAATATTCAAGAAGTAAATATATTAGTTTTCTAGCTTTCTTAAATCTATCTAGAGCTCTTTGATGGTGTCGTACAGAAGTTCTGTCTTTAACCGTATAGTTAATTCCCCCTCCATTTTCTGGCATTTCTATTATATATGCATTGATTTCATCTTCAGTAGGAATGCCGTTTGTTGTAAACGAAATATTACCTGTATACTTTCCACCCATATCTGAAGCAACGACCGAATATACTATTTTTGTCATAAACTAGCAACCTATCTTCTTTTCTAACTAATCCATAATAATTATTATAGTACAAAACTTATCATTAAAAATGTGACTTATAAATAATTTATGTGTATAATTTATATCCTAGAAGTGGGAATACAGTAGCCTGTTAAAATTTTCTTTTCTATAACGATTTCATTTTTGATATTTTTCGTACCCTTTTTTTTTATCCACAGTCTTTGATTTTCTGTAAACAACGGCATGGCCTGACTATCACTTGCACTATGCTAATACTGCCGTGAATGCAAAGGTACAGGAGTGTTTTTTTCAGTCGTCACCAAATCAATAGATCACAAATCGTAGATATTTAGTTGAATATTCTTGTCTTTACAGTATTCTGTAGTCCTCCTGAGCAGTTCTTCTTGTTCGTTAAAGCTGCTTTTGAGTGTATCAATGCTTTCAACGTCTAAATTGAGACGTAAAGGGCCTATGAAATGTAATTCAAACAGATCAAATATAGGTACTTCACCGCCGATGGTGTCAAACATTGTATGAAAGTTATTCTCATTGATCTCGTTTTTTAAAATTTTATCTGCAAAAAAATACCAGTTTGGTGCAGGTGAACTCAAACGAATGAGTGGCTCTCCATGCCCGTTGCTTAAACCGTAGATACAGGTGGCGATAGGTCTTGATACCCTCGTTGGAACTAAGCCGTTAAAGTGAGCAAAGTTCATGGAATCACCGATGACGAGCATCGTTCTATGCCATAGATTTTCCTTTTTAAATTTTAAGGCCACGCCTCCATACTGATATTCATAATCAAGATTGGTAAAATAGTTTACTCTAGAATCGCTGCACGACAGATAGCCAAATTTGGGATAATCTTCAGGTTGAAGATCTTCGGCTCTGACATTATACATAGCGCAGGTTGAAGTGATGCGACTGCTTTGTCCGCCTATGGTTGCACTTTTCCCTGTCAGCATATTGCTCTTTAGCTCCTCATCGTTAAGAATGGAGGGCAGATCTTCAACATGCACATTCATATAAAATGCACCTTTTTTTAGAATTTTGTTTAAAAACAGTGAGATTACCATGGCGATTTGCTCAAAGTTGCGAATGTTTGCTTTGAGTTTCTGCAGGTATTCAAACTGATAATTATCAAAATTTTCCAGTAACTTGAATCCTTGTGACATTTTCTTTAATAATTTTCCTCTTTTTTAATTTAGGTTGGCGATGAATTTATGTAGATGGAATTGGTTACTATCTTTAACAAATAAGCAGGATAGACTGTCTTGTCTATCGAGAAATTGAAACAAACGATAACATAATAGAACTTTTGAATTTTTTCTTGGAGCATAATCACAAAATTCTTAGTACTAAATGGTAGCGTTTGGCTAAGATCAGCATTACGACAAGTAGAAGTTGCAAAAAATCAGCGTCGGCATACATGGTCATGCTATAGACTAGCGCCGTGCATAGACTCCAAAGCAAGACCTAAGACATTAAGACTGAGTATGTACCCTTCGTATATACAGGCCACAAATGCCCTTTCTTGAGTCATGTGCATCATGATAGTGGCAGAAAACATACTTGTGACTGTGGTTCATATTCATGGGGATTGGCTCAGTGCTATGAATAGCTGTATCTCAACTTTGTATGCTGTGGATAGCAGTATATGACATACTGAGTAGGGAATCATATGTTCTACCTACGATGGGGATGATTCGCCCGTATTTTTCGCGTCTTAAAGACTAAAATGTACTGATTAACACTATGTAGTGGCAGGCAGCATGGATCTTAAGCCTTTAGGCATAGGGAGCGCTAAAATCGACTTTTTCAAATTTAATCCACAAATTGCTTGTTTTGAATTATGAATTTTTGAGGTAAAATCTGCTTGTGATGTTGGCTTTGTGTAATCTTTATGAATACTAATAAAATTTTTCTTATAGGTCCCATGGGGGCTGGAAAGAGTTCGATTGGCAAGTCTTTGGCATTGCTCAGGCAATTACCCTTTATTGATATTGACGAGGAAATTGTTAAAACTTGCAGGATGGATATTCCATCTATTTTTTCCCGAGATGGTGAAGACTTTTTCCGTCGTATTGAAACTGAGACTCTGCAAAAATGCGCGACCTATGATGCTGTGATTGCCACCGGAGGAGGCATCGTCGTTACTCCAAAGAATCTTGAAATTATGCGACAGGACGGCATAGTTGTTTATCTTTACGCCGATGTGGATACTCAGTATCTGCGCACAGCTCACGATGAAAACAGACCAATGCTCAAGGTTGACGATAAAAAAAAGCGTCTAAATGATCTGTTTTTGGCACGGCAGCCTCTTTATGAAAGTGTTATGACTTTTTCCGTGGATACAGGCGCAAATACTATTCATCAGTGTCTAGATCTTATTAAAGCAAAACTTACGGGGTATGAATGAAGGAATTAACTGTTGGTTTACAGGATAGAGCCTATCCTATCTATATAGGTGAAAATATAGAATATGGAAGTCTTATTAGGAAAGCCTTGCCAAAAGTGCAGAAAGTTATGGTTGTGACCAATGAGACTGTGGGGCCGCTTTATCTTAAAAGACTTCAGAGTTCTCTTGAGCAGGAGCAATTTGAGGTTGCCACCTGCATTCTCAAGGATGGTGAAAAATATAAGAATATTGATAGTTTTTACACTATTCATACACGACTTTTAGAGGAAAATTTTGGAAGAGACGGGGCTATTATCGCTTTAGGCGGCGGTGTGATAGGTGATCTGTCAGGATTTGCTGCTTCTACCTATCAGCGCGGTATTGCTTTTGTTCAGGTGCCAACCACCCTTTTGGCTATGGTTGATTCTTCTGTTGGAGGGAAAACTGCCATAAATCATCCTCTTGGAAAAAATATGATAGGTTCTTTTCACCAGCCAAAGGCTGTAATTGCGTCATTAGAGTGTTTAAAGACTTTGCCAGAACGTGAAATTACTGCAGGTTTGGGAGAAGTGGTGAAAACGGCTATGATTAAGGATGAGCCATTTTTTATGTACCTTGAAAAGCATATCGAGGCTGTTTTTACCTGTAATCTTGATGTGCTAGGTGTGATTGTAGAACGCTGCTGCAACATTAAGGCCGAGGTAGTGGCCCATGATGAAAAAGAGCATGGCTTGCGGGCTATTTTGAATTTTGGACATACTTTTGGACATGCTCTTGAGTCTTTTTTAGGGTATGGTACCTGGCTGCATGGTGAAGCCGTAGGCTTAGGCATGATTATTGCCTCCAATCTTGCTGTAAAGCGCGGACTTCTTAAGGCAGAATCGGCACACAGATTGTTAAATCTTTGTCGCAAGGCAAAACTTCCTGTGACGATACCTGAAAACATGCAGGATAAGGATTTTATCTTTTATATGCATCATGATAAAAAGGTCAGACAGGGTACAGTTAGGTACGTGCTGCCTGTTGATGTGGGTGCGGTAAGACTTTTTTCCGATGTTGGCGATGAAGAAGTTTCAGCGCTTATTTTAGACTTAAAGCAACATCCATAAAATGCCAATCTGAACAAGATGGCTTATTTTTAAGATATGAGTAAAACGTTATAGCAATGGCACAACCACATTTTTCGCTACCACGCTCCTTAAAAGACCTGTCAGAGGAAATAAGTGAAAAACTTTCTTCTTCTGAAGAACTGGTATTGCTGACAGGTGACTCTGGAAGCGGACGAACCTGTGTGAGCGAGTATGTGGTTAATGCTCTTGATGATACGTTTATAACAGTGTTTATCCCATGTCAGAAAGAGTCTGAACTATCAAGACTAAGAACATTTTTTTTGCAACAGGTTGCACCTGCAGATAAATGGGATGAGGAAAAATCACTGGCGGAAAATTTCGCCTTGCTTAATATACCAGTAAGGCAGAAAATTTTAGTGGTGATTGATGATGTTGATGAGGTTATCAGTAATTTTTTTGATGAAATCATTAAACTTTATGAACAGGAATTAGGACGCAGCCGTTTCTCCTTTTTGATAACCTCTCATTCCTTATGGGCACAAACCAAGATTTCAGCTCAATTAAATGATAAACTTAAATTTAAAGAATACTCGATGCCATCTTTGAGTCTTGATGAGGCTATCTGCATTTGTAGACAGATGTTTGAAAGTGTCGGTTTAAAAAAAGTTTATGATGTTATATATCCTAATTTGCCAAAATCTTTTGCAGCATGTGAGGGCAATCTTGGCAAAATTATTAAATTGACGGAGACTTTTATGTCAGATCCAACTGAGGTAGAGAAGGAAACACCTAAATCTACGGTTAATAAATCGCATGTAAACAAGAAAAAAGGTAACAGTACTGGTATGCTGATATCGGTGGTATGTATCATCATCGTATTGCTATGCTTGATACCGGTATTTTTTGGAACTAGTATCTTCGACAAAATCCTCGGCAATAAACCTGAGGAGAATCTGCCTACTAAAATTGAAATTCGCTCTCCTGATCTTGATGAAAATGAGAATTCTAGGCTTTCTTTTGGTGATGAAGATACACAAAAGGAGGGAAGCCCCCGGGCTATTCCTGATGATACTCCAGAAAACCGGGCCAAATGGGGAAGTGCCGATAATGCTGTCACGGATGAGGGAGCTCTTCCAGAACAGGTTACAGGTGGTGTTGAGGCTGAAAATGTTAAACCGCAAACAGAAAAATCTGTAACCTTGCAGGGTGAGGCTTTAGAGGCAATTGAAGGCAGAGAGGCTGATGCTAAATCAGAACATCCCAGGCGAGGATTGGACGGATCTTTAAAGAATGCAAATAACGAGGAGCAGAGTGCTCCTAATATGGCATCTGTAAGTCCAGCAGCTGCCGATAGTTCCGTCCAAGACAAACAAGAAGAGTCTGCTCCAAAAAACGGTGAAGAAAATAAAGTACGTGAGGCTGTTTTGCTAACACGTCAGGACAGTGTGCTCTATAAGGATAGAATTGCCAAGGAGAACGAGGTTATTGCCCTACGAGAACAGGCCTTAAAGGAACAGCGTGAAAAACAGCAACGTGCTGCCATGGCAGCATCCATTGATGAGGATCGTAAAATCAAGGAAATAGCTGACTCTGTGACTCCAAAGGATGAAGATCCTGTGGATGCAAAGAAAAATACCAAATCTGAGAGTACGCCTGCTGCCAAGCCACAGGTAACGACAGCGCAGACTGAAACTAATGAGAATAAAACTACACAGATAACCAATCCTCTTGAGCAGTCTGTGGACAGTAAGACCAATCAGAATAAAAAGGCTAAACCTGTATCTGCAGCAGCAAGAAATTCTGAATCATTAAGAACAAATCACCGAGCAGTGTCAGGGAATAGTGAAGAGCTATATAATAGAGATGGTACCCATTTTGCGTTGCAGGTACGTGCCGGAAGCGACATAGACGACTTGCGTCGCGCTGCTTCGTATATTGATGGAACCTACTATATTTATAAGACATACCGTCAGGGACGACCTTGGTATGTGCTTATTACCGGCAATTTTGCCACTCAGCGGGAGGCTATGGCTGAAAGTCGTAAATTGCCAGAATCAATTCGTGCGGCAGGACCATTTGCTAAATCTTTTGAGCGCATAAAAACAGAGATGAGGACCCAACAATAATGGTTGAGAACAGATTTTTAATTGCAGGTTCAATTCTTTCTGCAGATCTTTTAAATCTTGAAAGAGATGTGGGAGAAGCCTTGGAAAAAGGGGTTGACATCATTCATTTTGATGTCATGGATTATCACTTTGTACCGAATATGACTTTTGGACCCGCTTTTCTAAAAGCCCTGCGCGACAAATTCCCTTCGGCAGTATTTGATGTGCATCTTATGGTAAGTCCGGTTAGTGAGAATATTGTTGATGATTATATAAATGCCGGTGCTTCCTGGATTTCTTTTCATCCTGAGGCCTGCATTCATACTCAAAGAATGCTTGCCCACATTAAGGAGCGCGGGGTTAAATCCGGTCTGGTCCTCAATCCTTCTACTCCTCCTACTATGCTTAAGTATCTGTGGAATGTGCTGGATTTTGTGCTGGTCATGACTGTGAATCCTGGTTTTGGCGGACAGAAGATTATTCCTTTAACTCTTGAAAAGGTCAAGGATATTGCTGCTATGGCCTTAGGTTTTGAACATCAAATCATGATAGAAGTTGATGGCGGCGTCAAAGCCTCGAATATCAAGGAGATTGCTACCTGCGGTGCGAATGTCTTTGTGGTCGGTTCGGCTTTTTTTGGCGTTGAGAACAAGGAACAGGCTTTAACTGCTTTTAGAGCTGCTCTATCATAAATGGCAAGGTTCACAACTCTCCCTCGTGCTTTATTGTTCGATCTAGATGGTACTTTGGCGGATACCATTGTGCAGTTGGCTATGGCTGCACGCAAGAGTGCCGAGGCCATCGGGGTTGAGGCACCAGACAATCGCACTATTCAGGAGTATGTGGGTAATGGGGTTAATCTACTTTTAATACGCACTATTCTTGGTCGCTTTGATGTGACCTGTGAGGATCTCGATCCGCTTCTTCTAAAAAGAGCACGGTCGGTTTTCAATGAGATTTATGCTGAGGGACTAAAAGAGAATTTCAGACTTTATGACGGAGTTTTGGAAGGTCTCAACTACTTTAAGTCTCTTGCGATAAAACTCGCTGTAGTAACGAATAAACCCCAGATTTTTGCTGTTCCGCTGTTAAAGCACATGGGGGTATATTCGCTATTTGATTATGTGTTGGGAGGAGAAGTTTTACCTGTGCGTAAACCCGATCCTCTGCCTCTTGAACACTGTCTTTTAAAATTGGGAGTAGACCATAGTGAAGCGATGATGGTGGGGGATTCTGACAACGATGTACTCGCCGGCATCAACGCTGGAGTCGGTACGGTTTTTTTTACTTATGGTTACAATCGTCATAACCTTTCATCCTTAAACATTGATTATTCATTTGACTCTTTTTATGATTTAATTCATCTCATTGAGAATTTGGCCAGATAATCTTTTAAGAATTTTTTTAGGAAATCAGTATGTCAAAACCTATTATTTTTAGTGGTATACAACCTTCAGGTGAATTATCTGTCGGTAATTATATTGGCTCTCTGCGTAACTGGGTAAAATTGCAGGATGAGTATCAGTGTGTTTATTGCGTAGTGAATGAACACGCTATTACCGTACGACAGGATCCTAAAGACCTGTATGAGCGCTCTTATAATACTCTGGCTATATTCCTTGCTGCCGGAATTGATCCGAAAAAAAGTATTATTTTCCTGCAGTCACATGTGCCGGCCCATTGCCAATTATCCTGGGTATTAAACTGCTATACTCAGGTTGGTGAACTTAACCGTATGACACAATATAAGGATAAATCAAAGCGTTATGCTGATAATGTCACCGCAGGCTTATTTGATTATCCAGTACTTATGGCCGCAGATATTCTTCTGTATAACGCCAATCTGGTGCCGGTAGGGGATGATCAGAAGCAGCATCTTGAGATTACTCGTGATATTGCTATGCGCTTCAATAATCTTTATGGGGATACCTTTATCCTGCCTGAAGGCTTTTTCCCTAAATCAGGTGCACGCGTGATGTCGCTGCAGGAACCAACCAAAAAAATGTCCAAATCTGATGATAATGAAAATAATGTGGTGAGGATTTTAGAAGAGCCTAAATCCATTATGAAGAAATTCAAGAGGGCAGTTACTGATTCAGATAATCCTCCACGAATTTTCTATGATCTTGAACAAAAACCGGGTGTTTCCAATCTGCTTGATATTTTGTCTGCCTGTACCGAACGCTCTATTGAGTCTTTGTGTGAAGAGTATAAGGACTGCATGTATGGTAAGTTTAAATCCGATGTCGGGGAGGCGGTAGTCGCACTGTTAGAACCAATTCAGAAGCGCTATGCAGAAATTCGTGAAGATAAGGACTATTTGGACAGTATCTTTAAGGAAGGTGCACTAAAGGCTGGTGAAATAGCACAAAAGACCTTAGATAAGGTTTATGAAAAAGTAGGATTTATTCCAGCCTTAAAATGAGATTGCTCATTGTTTATAGGTGTTTTTTACACATTCATAAAACGTGGTAGCTCTGTTCTTTGTGATCTCCGATATTAAGTGCTTCCTTACGCTAGGTGTTCGGCTGTGATGGTGCCGACAAATATATATCTACAGCATTGTCAGACACTTTAATGTCCTCAGGAATTTGTAAGGCAGGATTTACCAGATTGTCATCGCGTAAGTGATAACGGATTTCTTTGCCTTTTACAAATGAATAATTGCGGTTTGCCTCTAACCACTCCTTTGCAGTTGTAGCATAGAGTTTTGATGAAATGCCATCTATATGCTTTTGCACACATTTAGACGCTGCTGAAAAATAAAGGCCTAGGTTTGCCTATTGGCTTGGCGGTGTCAAAATCAGCCTTGCACCAGTAAGAATTTGCAAGGTTAGTGCAGTCTAGATAGAAATAATAATCGACACATGAAGTAGGATTAGACTCCCATCCGTATAATCCATCAGCCATAAACTCATCAAATTGCTCTTTTGAAAGTATAACCTGTTTCCCGTCCTTTTCTTCCCAGAGCTCACTTTCAAGGACAGTTTTGGCAATCCATTCAGCCTCAGCCTTTACTATATGTACCCATTCTAACCTTCCTTAATTGTATTGTTTTAATCCTTTTTTGCATTTGCAAGTGGAGGAGATAAGTATTATATGGACTTGCAGTCAGAGCATGGTCTAATAATAGAAAAAAAACAGCAAGAGAGCGTCTTTTTTGAGGTTAGGAAGAGCACAACCGCCATCATGAGCATGGGGTACTTTAGTCCTGTCCTATCTATAGGAGTGCTCATCGAACTGACCGCAAGAAAAGTATAGCATACGGCAGAAAGATTTCATGGCCGTATTTTGATCTAGCGGTTAAAAACCAGTGCGCATCCGCCGTTATCGGCAACTATTTTGCCATCCTTTACGACTATTCTGCCGTTGACAATCGTGTGTTTAACCAAAGAGTGGAAGACACTTCCGCTAAAAGGAGACCACCTGCATAAAGATGCGATATCGTCTTTGGTAACCGTGTGAGTGCCACCGAGATCCAAGATCGCAAGATCAGCATACATCCCCTCGGCGATGGAGCCTCGTTTCTCAATGTGATAGCGCTGTGCTACATTTGTCGAATAGGAGTTGACGATGGTTTCAAGACTCAGTTCCCGTCTTTTGTATAGTTCCAAAAGACAGAGGATGGCGTACTGAATGGAAGGAATACCGGAGGCACACTTGAAATAGGTATTTCCCTTTTGGGATTGTTCATGAGGAGCATGATCCGTGCCTATAGTGGTAAGAACATGCTGTTCAAGTGCAGCGATGAGTGCTAGTCGATCCGCTTCAAACTTAATGGCAGGATTGCATTTAATAAGTCCGCCTTTGTGGGTATAGTCTGATTCATTGAAATAGATGTGGGGGATACAGGCTTCACCGGATATCTGTCTTGTACTGACATTGCCAAACATGTAATTTTTAAGAAGATCCACCTCTTCTTTGGTAGAAATATGCAAAATATGGATGCGCGCTCCGGTTTCAAGAGCAAGAGCAATGGCCTTTTTTGTGGATTTGATGCAACAGTCGCTGTTTCTGACGTAAGGATGCAGATAAATTGGGGCTTCATCATGGTATGCTATGCGTACGCGTTCCTCATTGGTGGAGACAATTTTGGGATCCTCACAGTGCAGGGCTATGAGCGTACGTGATTTTAAAAAAATGTCATAAAGAATTTGGTCGTCCTCAAGCAGCATATTTCCTGTAGAAGACCCCATGAAAACCTTGATTCCCGCAATTTCACGGACATTGGCACGCTGAATTTCGTCAAGATTATCGCGACTGGCTCCAAGATAAAACCCGTAATTGGCAAGAGAGTCCTTTTGAGCACGCATTTTTTTATCATAAATTTCATTAAGAGTGCAGGTTTGTGGATTGTTGTTGGGCATATCGAGAAATGAAGTCACTCCGCCTAATACTGAGGCGCGAGATTCACTTTTTATGGTGCCTTTACTTTCCATGCCGGGCTCACGAAAATGTACATGTTCATCAATAAGTCCAGGAATAACCATAAGATCATGGCAGTCTAAAACTGTGTCGCAGCCCTCGGCGCTAATGATATCGTCGATTTTTGCAATAAAATTACCTTCAATGAGCAAATCTTTGCGTATAATACTCTCTGGAGTAAAGAGAAGCGGATTTTTAAGTAACAGTCTGTACATTTTTAACCTGTAATCTAAACTTTGGTGAATTTAAGTTAGAACAATTCACCTTCATTATAGAGAATTCTATCAAATATTAGGAAAAAAAAGCATAGAGGCAAAAAGTGGAGAAGAGCAAGAATTTACTTGAACCTAGATTTGCACTTAAGGATGTGACCATCCATAAAAAAGAGCGCGTTTTTAAACAGTTTTTTGCGATGGACAGATATGAGGTTTCATATAAGACCTTCAATGGCGGTAATACTAAGGTGCTTGTGCGTGAAATTTTTGAACGCGATGCCGATGCTGTTGCCATACTGGTGTGGGATGACCTGACCGATGAGGTAGCACTAATTGAGCAGTTTCGCCCTGGTGCCTTAAAAGACCCTGAGAGTCCTTGGCTTATCGAAATTGTCGCCGGCATGATTGATAAGGGGGAGACAGAGAAGGAAGCCGCTATTCGTGAGGTTCAAGAAGAAATTGGCGTTACTCTGACTGATAAAGATCTGCATTATGTCACCTTTGAATACCCATCTCCCGGTGGAGCCTCAGAAAAAGTTACCCTGTTTATTGCCAAGACCTCTCTTGAACATCTGGGTAATCACGGAGGACTAGAGAGTGAGTCTGAGGATTTGAGAGTCTTCAAAGTGCCCCTGACTGAGGCATATGATGCGGTAAAAACCGGAAGGATCCATAATGCGGTTGCAATTATCGGCATTATGACCTTATATTTTGAAAAGGATTATATAAAAGGGAAGTTTGCAAAAGCTTCAAGTTAATTAAACTGATATAAATCACACATTCAGAAAATAATTCGTGAATTTTGGGTTAATTTTTAACTCATCCTATCAGGATTTTCTTTAATTTCAAAGATAAATCCTGAATTTTTGGAGGTTGTGGCATCTTAGGGGCTATTTTCAAAAATGCGCCAATCATTACGTTAATAAAATTCATTCTTCATTAAAATACATGATAGTTTAATTAGGGTTAATTATCATGGCACCAAGAAATCTCATTCCCGACAATTTAGATGGAACAATCAGAGTACTGCACATCTCTGACTGTCATCTTTATGCGGATTCACGGCGTGATCTGCTCGGGGTCAATACCATGGACAGTTTCAGAAGTACGCTCCTAGATATTATTGCACAGAACCGTGAATATGATTTTATTGCAGTGACAGGAGATTTGAGTCAGGATTATTCGGTGGCCTCTTACGAGCATTTTGCAAGAGAGATTGCGATTCTAAAAAAACCGGTTTTTTTCCTGCCAGGTAATCATGATGATGGTCCTCTCATGTATAAAATTTTTGGGAATTTAGGAATAAATGTTGAAAAAAACGTGATTACGCCATATTGGCAGTTTATATTTTTAAATTCCGAAGTTTATGCCGTTCCTCATGGCTGGATTGAAAAACGTCAACTCGATTATGTGCGTTTTTGCGCTCATAGAAGTCCTGACAAATATATTGTAGTGCTAGTTCACCACATGCCTCAGCTCGTCAATTCGGCATGGCTTGATACTCAGACCATGCATAACAAGGAAGAATTTAATGCGTGTATGCGTACTATTCCTAATCTGAAATTAGTGCTTACAGGCCATGTACATCAAGAATTTGAGCATGAAGAATATGGTATAAAATATTTAGCCACTCCTTCCACTTCAATACAGTTTGCACCATTATCGGCAAATTTTTCTCTAGACGATATAGGTCCTGGGTGGCGCTATCTGACCTTTTATCCTGATGGTACTTTTGAATCAGAAGTTTGCCGCCTAAAAAATAATATTTTTACGCCAAATTTTGATAGTGGAGGATATTGATGAAGATTGTTTATATTCACGGTTTTAGGTCTGGAATCAATGCTCATAAGGCAACTCTCTTAAAAGATGCTCTTAAAGATGAGAGTGCTGTTACCTTTGAATCATGGGACTATCCTGATGACTTGCTTTGCAGTGTTGAGATGCTGTCGAGTCTTGTAGAACAGGATTTGCGCAAGGGCATCAAACCTAATCTTGTGGGATCTTCTATGGGCGGCTTTTTATCCCTGCTGTTATCTTATAGATACGGACTGAAGGTGGCCCTTATTAACCCTTGCCTTTATCCTGCTAAATTTATCCTCGACAATCATCTTATCGGTCAAACCCTTGAGAATTCCAATACGCATAAGCCCTTTATAGTCACAGAGGAATGTTATGCGTATGTAAAACGTTATGAGCCTGAATTAAGACTGTATATCCCAGAAAAAACGATGGTCTTTTTACAAAGGGGGGATGAGGTTCTAGATTATCGATATGCTTTGGAGCTGCTTTCTCGTGCGCAGAAGGATGTGGCAGAGGGAGGCTCGCATGGCTATGATAATTTTGAAGCCTGTATCCCTAAAATTATGGATTTTTTTCAAAAAAACTGACTTTCCTAAATTTCTTCTAAGTTTTTCGTGCCATAATGCCGTTACTGCAAGAATCATAAATGGAGTGACGGAATATGCGTATATTAGTTGTAGAAGACGATCCTCTTATCTCAAAAGCACTCGAAAATGGGCTGAAGTCTAGTGCTTACGCAGTGGATTGCATTGCTGATGGTCAAACAGCGCAGGATGCCCCTTTTGATATATCTTATGACTGTGTGCTGCTGGATTTGGGTTTGCCCGGGATTGATGGAGTCAGTCTTCTTAAACACTGGCGCAAGAAGAATATCAATATTCCTGTCATTATTATTACCGCTCGTGATTCGCTCGATGACAGAGTGTTAGGTTTGGATGTGGGTGCTGATGATTATGTGGTTAAACCTTTTGATTTAAACGAATTATTAGCCAGGATCCGCGCAGTAACCAGACGCTCCTCTTCTAAAGATGAAGTTTTAGGCCTTTCTAATGGCATTATGACTCTCGATCCGGTTACTCACGAGGTCAAGGTAAAAAAGGACGGAGACAGTGAGGACAGCATTCTATTGACTTCGCGCGAATACGCTCTTTTAGAGGCGCTTATGCGCCGACCTGGAGCGGTACTTTCAAGAGAAACGCTTGAGGATAAAGTCTATTCCTTTGGTGATGAAGTGGAATCTAACGCCATCGAGTTTATTATTCATAACCTTCGCAAAAAATTAGGTAGTGACAAGATCAAGAATGTTAGGGGTGTGGGGTGGAAGGTCATAAAGGGAAACTTATAATTTTTTTAAGATCTTTACGCTTTAAACTGTGTCTTGGCATCAGCGTGATTGGTATTGCCTATATTGGCCTGTCAAATTACATGTCATACAATAAGACCAAGGCTGAGGCGCAGGCTTTTATTGATGAAGAACTGATGCAGATTGCAAACGTGATCATCAACTACAATGTAATATTACCAAAAAACTGGGATAGGCCGAGGATGAGACGACATATCATCACGGATTTTGAAGGCCATATCCTCCATCAGTTTATGCCTCGTAATTCGCATATGAATTCTCTTTTCATGGAGGTCCCTTCCATAAACGATCTTTTTGATAAGCATCAAGAAATCATTATTGCTCCAATCTTCTCAGGTCCAGGTCAGACTGTTTATTTTCCTCCTAATATTGATGATGGCCTGTATACTGTACTTATCAATGACAAACGAGTGCGAGCCTATGTGGCAACCAATAAGCAGCAGATCCGCTTTGTGGTGGCCCGTCCCTATGAACTATTAGATGCTCTTGTCAATCAGGCACTGCAGCATTCCATTGGCAGTTTTACACTGCTTATCTTTATCTACATTCCGTGTATTATTTTTATTGTAGGTCTTATTTTTATGCCGGTAAAACGTTTGGCCTCTGAACTTTACCGTAGGAAGAACAATGATCTGTCACCAATTACTGCACATACTCTGCCCTCAGAACTTGATGTATTTATCGAAGCAATCAATAATCTGCTGTTAAAAACAGAACGCACCATGCAGCGTGAAAGACGCTTTATTGCTGATGCCGCCCATGAAATGCGAACTCCCTTAACCGCCATATCTCTGCAGGCTCAGTCCTTAGATGAAAATCTTTTGAGCAAGACGGAGGCAGAAAAGCTCGTACAGTTGAAACAGGCGATTAAGCGACAGCGTGATTTAACCAATAATCTTCTAGAGTATGCAAGATGTCAGAGCCGACCAGTACTGCATATGGAACCCCTATCCATTAAAGATCTTTTTATCGAGGTGATTGAAGATCTTGGTTCTATTGCGGATGAAAAGGACATTGATTTTGGTATAGAGGGCGAGTGTGATTATAAGGTTGTATCTGATAGAGCAGGTCTTAAAACTGTAATTCGCAATCTGGTTTCAAATGCCCTAAAATACACACCGCAGGGTGGACGCTGTGATTTGCGCTGTATCCTACAAAAAAAACGTCTTGAAATTATAGTTGATGATTCAGGTCCTGGCATTTTAGAACAGGAAAAGGAAAATGTTTTTAATGTTTTTTATCGGGTGGGAGGAGACTCTGCACGATTTGAAGGGACTGGACTTGGGTTGCCCATAGTGCGTTCCACCTGCGAGCAGCTGGGAGCTTCCATAACACTTATAAATCGTGAAGAAGGCGGACTTAGGGCCTGTGTATCTTTGCCATATTAGGTGAAATCCGATTCAAATCAAAACACTATAGTTAACTGTTTATAGCATTTTTGTGTGATTTGTGTATATGTTACAATGGTGTTGTCTGTGCATATAACATAAATACCAAATAAAGAAGTCAATGAATAAAACGAATAAATATGATGGTTCAGCCATTGAGGTCTTAAAAGGCTTAGAACCAGTGCGGCGCCGCCCCGGCATGTATACTGATACGCAAAATCCAAATCATCTTGGCATGGAGGTAGTTGACAACAGTGTTGATGAGGCTATGGCTGGTTTTGCTACCGACATTCATGTCACGCTACATGAGGATGAATCCCTTGAAGTGATGGATAATGGTAGAGGTATGCCGGTAGATCTGCATCCTGAGGAAAAGGTGCCGGCCATTGAACTTATTTTTTCAAGACTGCATGCTGGCGGAAAATTTAATTCAGATAACTACAAGTTCTCAGGTGGTCTGCATGGCGTGGGTGTTTCGGTGGTGAATGCTCTGTCCAAAAAACTAGTGGCCACCGTAAAACGCGACGGCAAGGTATACAAAATAGTATATGAACATGGCGATAAAACCATGGCCCTCACTGAAGTTGGAAATACGAGTGTTAAAGATACCGGAACCTGTGTGCATTTTTGGCCGGATGAGCCATATTTTGATGACTGCCATTTTAATATCACCGCACTTAAGCATCTGTTAAAAGCCAAGGCAGTATTATGCAAGGGACTCACCATTGTTTTTGAGGATAGAATAAGAAATACCACAGATACTTGGTCATACAGTGGTACCCTCGACAGTTATCTTCTATCAAGACTAAAGGATCGCAATATTGAACCTAATCCGCCTTTTTTTGGCAGTATCAGTAATGAGGACGAACAGCTGGAGTGGGCGGTGGCCTGGGATATTGAAGGACGCGGACAGAGCAGTAGCGGTGAATCTTTTGTCAATCTGATTCCGACTTTTGATGGTGGAACGCATGTCAATGGGTTTCGCTCTGGTTTAACTGCGGCCATCAAGGAATTCTGCGAGTTGCATGGTCTTCTGCCTAAAAACCTTAAGATTACCGCAGATGATGTATGGTCACATGTTGATTATGTGCTGTCTTTAAAGATGCAGGAACCGCAGTTTGCGGGGCAGACCAAGGAGAAATTATCTTCAAGACAGATTGCTCCG